>JANMHY010000411.1:0-13449 GCA_031375525.1 Burkholderiales bacterium | reverse complement strand
TTTCGCCTTGACATAACGGCCCGGGGCCGACTCGATCACCTTGTGCTGGCGATCACCATAGCCCTTGGGGGCGGGAATCATCTTGCCGGCATGCGGCTTCAACCACGCCGCCCAATCGGTCCACCAACTGCCGGGCACTTCCTTGGCGAACTCCAACCATTGCTGCGCGCTGCCGCCCGTCTTGCCGTCAATCCAGTGGCTGCGTTTCTTGGCGGCCGGCGGGTTGATCACGCCGGCGATGTGGCCCGACGCGCCGAGCACGAAGCGAACCTTACCCTTCATGATCTTCGTGCTTTCGAACGCCGCGTCCCAGGGCACGATGTGGTCTTCGCGCGAGCCATAGACGAAAACCGGCGCCTTGATCTTGCCCAGGTCGATCTTCTCGCCGCACACCTTCAGCTTGCCCGGCTGGCGCAACTCGTTTTGCAGATACGTGTGGCGCAGGTACCAGCAGAAGAACGGCCCCGGCAGGTTGGTCGAGTCGCCGTTCCAATACAGCAGGTCGAACGGCGGCGGTTTGTTGCCCTTCAGGTAGTTGCCGACGACGTAGTTCCAGACCAGATCGTTCGGGCGCAGAAAGCTGAAGGTCGTCGCCAGTTCCTGGCCCTTGAGCAGGCCCGGGCCGTTCGGCGCGTTGGCGCCGATGGTGGCTTCGCGCAATTGCACCGCCGGCTCGTCGATGAACAGATCGAGCACGCCGGTGTTGGAGAAGTCGAGCATCGACGTCAGCAGCGTCAGGCTCGCCGCCGGCTGTTGGCCGCGCGCGGCCAGCACGGCGAGCGCCGTGGCCAGGATCGTGCCGCCGACGCAAAAGCCCATGACGTCGATCTGCTGCTGGCCGCTGATCGCCTGGACCTCGCCGATCGCTCGGATGGCGGCGTCTTCGATGTAGTCGTCCCAGGTCTTGTCGGCAATCGACTCATCGGGGTTGCGCCAGCTCATGACGAACATGCGATGGCCCTGGCCGACCAGGTAGCGGATCAGCGAGTTGTCGGGCTGCAGGTCGAGGATGTAATACTTGTTGATGCACGGCGGCACGAACAGCAGTGGCCGCTCGTGGACCTTGGCCGTCAGCGGCTTGTACTCGAGCAGCTGGAACAGCTCGTTTTCGAACACCACCGCGCCTTCGCTCGTCGCCACGTTGCGGCCGACTTCGAACACGCTGTCATCGGTCTGCGAGACATGGCCCTGCTGCACGTCGCCCCACAGGTGAGCCAGGCCCTGGGCGATGCTCTCGCCCTTGGTTTCGAGCGCCTTGCGCTGTGCTTCCGGATTGAGGGCCAGGTAGTTGCTCGGGCTGGCGGCGTCGATCCATTGCTGCACCGCAAAGCGCACGCGGGCCTTGGTCTTGGCGTCACCCTCGATCGCTTCGGCCATCTTCAGCAGCGTGCGCGAGTTCAGAAGGTAACTCTGCGCGGCCAGCGCGGCGGCCGGGTTGGCAGCCCAGTCGCTGGCCGAGAAGCGGCGGTCGCCGAGCTTGGCCGGCTCGCCGTCGGCCTTGCCGGTGAAACGCTCGACGGCGCCGTTCCACATCTCGGCCGCTTCACGCATGTACTCGGATTGAAGCGCGCCGATGGCCGAGGCCGGCAGCGTCAGACCGGCCGCGGCCTGCAGCATCTCGCCCATGGCTTTGCCATAGGCCTGCGAGTCGCCGCTGCCCCAGTGGGGCGTCGAAGCTGGGGTCATCGAATCCTGTCTCCTCTTGTGGGGGCCGCAAGTCGTGAACAATGGCACAACCCGCCCCCCGGACTATGACGCGAGACGGGCGATTCGGCCATACGCGTCATCGCTTACAGATGCTCTATCTCGTCGCCCTGGCCTGGATGTATGTCGTGCTGATGGTGGCGCTGGCGGAAGTGTTTTCGCCGCAAGGCAGCGTCGTCGGCGCGCTGTTCACCGTGATCGGATGGGGCGTGTTGCCGTTGTCGGTCGTGCTCTACATCCTGGCCACGCCGTCGCGGCGTGCGGCGCGAAGGGCCAAGGAATCAGCGCTCGATCCAGACGGCGGCAGCCATGCGGCCGGTGACCCCGTCGCGCCGGAACGAGAAGAACCTTAGTGGGTCTTCGACGGTGCACCAGGCGCCGCCGCTGATTTGGGTCACGCCGGCAACGCGAAGGCGGTCGCGCGCCAGGCCGGGCAGATCGGCCAGCCAGCGCGGCGAGCCGCCAGAGCGCAGCCGTGGCACGAAGCCAGACGCACCCGCGGCGCCAAACGCATGGAGCACATCGGCGCCGACCTCGAAGTGACGCGGCCCGATGCACGGGCCGAGCCAGGCCTTGAGGTCTTTGGGCTGGCAGGCAGTAGCCTCGCACAGCGCCTTGACCGTGGCTTCGAGCACACCGCCCGCCAGGCCACGCCAGCCGGCGTGCGCGGCACCGACGCCGCGCGCTTCGGGCGCAGCGAAGAGAACCGGCAAACAGTCGGCCACCATCATCGTGCAGGCCAGGCCGGCTTCGGTGGTGATGGCCGCGTCGGCTTCGCTCGAAGCACTGTCGGTGTGCGTGAGCCTCGCCACGCGTGCACCATGCACCTGCGACAGGTAGCGCGTCGGCACGCCGATCGCGGCTGCGAAGCGACGCCGGTTCTCGTCGACGGCGGCGCGCTCGTCGCCGGCCGAGCGGCCGAGGTTCAGGCTGTCGAACGGCGCGGCGCTGACGCCGCCGGCGCGAGTCGTCATCAGCGCGCCGATGCGCGCATCGACCTGCCACTCGGGCTCGATCCACTCACTCCGCATCCGGGCACTTGGCAGGTTGGGTGAGATCAAAGGCCGGCAGCTTCATGCACGCCTCGAACACGCGCATCAACGTCGGCACGTGGTCGAGCCGGCAGTCGAAGCGCTGGGCGTTGAAGATCTGCGGCACCAGCGTGATGTCGGCCAGCGTCGGCGTGTCGCCATGGCAGAACAGGCCCGTGCGCGGGTCGCTCAACTGCCGCTCCACCGTCTCCAGACCGGTCTCGACCCAATGCCGGTACCAGCGATTCTTGTCGTCCTCGCTGACCTTCAGGTCCTTGACCAGGTAGCGCAGCACGCGCAGGTTGTTCAGCGGGTGGATCTCGCAGGCGATGTCGAACGCCAGCGCGCGCACGCGTGCCCGGTCCAAGGCGTCCTTCGGCAGCAGCGGCGGCGCGGGGTGCGTCTCGTCGAGGTACTCGATGATGGCCAGCGACTGTGTCAGCGCGTTGTCGCCATCGACCAGCGTCGGCACGAGGCGCGTCGCCGACACGGCGGCATAAGACTCGTTGAACTGCTCGTTCTTCGAAAGGTGGACCGACTGATAGTCGTAGTCGAGCCCCTTGAGCGCGAGCGCAATCCGGACGCGGTACGAAGCTGAGGAGCGAAAGTAGTTGTAGAGGCGCATAGCTGCGATCTTGCCACCGCTAAACTGCGCCGCATGTTGTTGTCCGCACGCGAGCCGATCCGTTTTTGCCGCGCCTGCGGCACGGCCGTGTCGTACCGCATCCCGCCGGATGACAACCGCGAGCGCGCGGTCTGCCCGGCCTGCGCCACGGTGCACTACGAAAACCCGACCAACGTCGTCGGCACGGTGCCGGTGTGGGGCGAACAGGTGCTGTTGTGCAAGCGCGCCATCGAGCCGCGTTACGGCTTGTGGACGCTGCCGGCCGGCTTTCTCGAGCTCGGCGAAACCACCGCCGAGGGCGCTGTGCGCGAGACCGTGGAAGAAGCTGGGGCGCAGATCGAGCTCGGCCCGTTGTTCACGCTGCTCAACGTCGTGCGCGTCGGCCAGGTGCATCTGTTCTACCGCGCCACGATGACTTCGCCCGCGCTCGACCCGGGCAGCGAAACGCTCGAAGCGCGCCTGTTCCGCGAGGACGAGGTGCCCTGGGACCAGATCGCTTTTCGCACCGTGCGTGAAACCTTGCAGCTTTTCTTCGCAGATCGCAGACGCTCCGACTATGAGTTTCACGTCGCCGATATAGGCTGACGGCCTGATGAGTGTTGCTGCCCCTACTCGCTTGCGCGAGGACCTGATCCATCCCGACCCGCTGCTCGACAGCCTGGTCGAACTGTGCCGTTTGCACGGCCAGGGGGCCTCGCGCGCGTCGCTCGCCAGTGGCTTGCCGCTGGTCGGCGGGCGGCTGACGCTGGAGCTGGCCGAGCGCGCCGCGGCGCGCGCCGGCATGGCGACAAGGGTGCAGCGTTTGCCGCTCGACGCGATCGAGCGCGCGGCGCTGCCGGCGATCCTGGTGCTCGAGAACAACAACACCTGCGTTCTCGTCGGCTGGGCCGAGAACGGCGACGCGCGCCTGCTGCTGCCACAGACCGGCCAGGGCGAAGTGAAGATGGCGCGCGCCGATCTGACGCCGCGCTACGGTGGCATCACCCTCTTCGTGCGCCCGCAGTTCCGCTTCGACAGCCGCACGCGCGAAGTCCGCGCGACCCAGCGCGGCCATTGGTTCTGGAGCGCCGTCCGTGCGCAGCGTTTTGTCTATCGCGACGTGCTCGCCGCCGCCGCGCTGGTCAACGTCTTTGCGCTGGCATTCCCGATCTTCTCGATGAACGTCTATGACCGCGTGGTGCCGAACAACGCCGTCGAAACGCTGTGGGCAATGGCGATCGGCATCGTGCTCATCCTGTGCGCCGACCTGTGGCTGCGCAACCTGCGCAGCCGCTTCGTCGACGAGGCCAGCGCGCGCATCGACGTCACGCTGTCGGCGCGGCTGATGGAGCGCGTGCTCGGCATGAAGCTGGCCAACCGGCCCGAATCGGTGGGCTCGTTCGCCAGCAACCTGCGCGGCTTCGAGTCGGTGCGCGACTTCATCGCCTCGACCACCGTTACCGCATTGATCGACCTGCCGTTTGCGGCTGTGTTCATGGTCGTCATGGTCTGGTTGTCGCCGTGGCTGGCGATTCCGGTGGCGCTGACGTTCGGCGTCATCGTCATGCTCGGCTGGGTCTTGCAGCACCGCCTGCACCAGTTGTCCGAGACCACCTACCGCGCCTCGGCGCAACGCAACGCAACGCTGATCGAATCGCTGACCGGCATCGAGACCATCAAGGCACAAGGCGCCGAAGGTGCGATCCAAGCCAAGTGGGAACGCGCCAATACGTTCCTCGCGCGAACCAACGTGCGCATGCGTGCGCTGTCGGCCTCGGCATCGACAGGCACGGCGTGGTTGACGCAGTTGTGCAGCGTCGTCACGATCCTCGTCGGCGTGTACCTGATCGGCGAGCGCCAGTTGACGATGGGCGCATTGATCGCCGCCGGCATGCTCAGCGGCCGTGCGCTCGCGCCGGCCGGCCAAGTCGTCGCGCTGCTGATGCAGTACCAGGGCGCGCGTACCGCGCTCGAATCGCTCGACCGTTTGATGGCCCAACCGGTGGAGCGTCCAAGTGCCGCCGAAGGCGCCGCGCCGTTCATCCAGCGCCGCGAATTCAAAGGCGAGGTCGAGCTGCGCAACCTGCGCTTCTCGTACCCGAACCGTGACGATGCGGCGCTCGACGGCGTCAGCATGAGGATCACACCCGGCGAGAAAGTGGCCTTCATCGGCCGCGTCGGCTCGGGCAAATCGACGCTGCAGCGCCTCGTCATGGGCTTGTACCAGCCGAACGAAAAGGACGGCGGCGCAGTGCTGCTCGACGGCATCGACCTGCGCCAGCTCGACCCGGCCGACGTGCGCCGCAACATCGCCCATGTGGCGCAGGACGTGCTTCTGTTCCACGGCTCGCTGCGCGACAACATCGCCTTCGGCCTGCCGCACGTGGACGACTCGGCCATCGTCGCCGCTGCCGAAGTCGCCGGCCTGACCGAGTTCGTGCAGCGCCATCCGAAGGGTTTTGACCTGCCGGTCGGCGAGCGCGGCGAGCTGCTCTCCGGCGGCCAGCGCCAGGCCGTCGGCATCGCCCGCGCGGTCTTGCACAACGCGCCGATCCTGCTGCTCGACGAGCCGACGAGCGCGATGGACTTCTCCACCGAAGCGCAGATCACGCAGCGCATCACCGCGTTTGCGAAGAACAAGACGGTGCTGCTGGTGACGCACCGCACCTCGCTGCTGTCGCTGGTCGATCGCGTGATCGTCATCGACAACGGGCGTGTCGTTGCCGACGGGCCGCGCGAGCGGATCATGGAAGCGCTGCAGTCAGGTCGCATCGCGAAAGCCGCATGAACCCCCTTGGCCTTCGCTTCGTTTCCGTGCTCGAACGCGTCCGCGTCACGATCGAGCCGATCACGCGGCGCTGGCTCGGCAGCCCGCTCGACGATGCGCAGGCTGCCGAGGCCGGCATGCGGCCGTTCGAGCTCGAAGCCGATGCGCTGATCTCGCGCCAGCGCACGCATCGCGCGCAGAAGATCGTGCGTGCGGCGCTCGCCGTCACGGTGCTGCTGATCGTTTGGGCGGCGCTGGCGCATGTCGATGAAGTCACACGCGGCGACGCCCGCGTCATTCCGTCGCGGCAGTTGCAGGTCGTGCAGTCGCTCGACGGCGGCATCGTCTCCGAAATCCTGGTGCGCGAAGGCCAGGTCGTTGAAGCCGGCCAGCTGCTGCTGCGCGTCGAAGAAACGCGCGCCACCGCGGGCGTGCGCGAGAGCGCGGCCACCGGCGTCTCGCTGCGCGCGCGCGCAGCGCGGCTGCGGGCGCTGGCCGAAGGCAAACCGTTCCTGCCGCCGGCGGCGCAAGACGACGAAGAGCGGCGCGTCATCGAGGAAGAGCGCCGCGTCTATGCAGCGCGCCTGAACGGCCTCGAAGCACAGATGGCCGTCGTGCGCCAGCAGATGGCGCAGCGCCAGCAGGAGCAAAGCGAAGCGCAGGCCAAGCGCACGGCCGCGCAGCGCGGGCTCGAGCTGTCGCAGCAGGAGCTGGCGCAGACCAAGCCGCTGCTGGCCAGCGGCGCCGTCTCGCAAGTGGACATCCTGCGCCTGGAGCGCGACATCACGAAGTACCGCGGCGAGGTTGCCCAGTCCGAAGCGCAGAGCGCGCGCGCGCAGGCGGCCATCGGCGAATCGCAGCGCAAGATGCAGGAAGGCGAGCTGACGTTCCGCAACGAAGCGCGCGTCGAACTCGCCGAGACCACGGCCAAGGTCAACGCGCTGACCGAAAACGCCGTCGGCCTGGCCGACAAGGTGGCCAAGTCGCAGATCAAGAGCCCCGTGCGCGGCCGCGTGCAGCGCCTGATGGCCAACACCGTCGGCGGCGTCGTGCAGCCGGGCAAGGACATCGTCGAGATCGTGCCGCTCGACGACAGCCTGGTGCTCGAAGCGCGCGTGCAGCCCAAGGACATCGCCTTCATCCGCCCCGACCAGAGCGCGACGGTGAAGTTCAGCGCCTACGACTTCTCGATCTACGGCGGCCTCGAAGCCAAGGTCGAGAACATCAGCCCCGACACCATCATCGACGAGAAGGGCAATGCCTTCTACCTGGTGCGCGTGCGCACGACCAAGGTCGGCTTCACCGACAAGCTGCCGATCATCCCCGGCATGACCGCCGAGGTCGATGTGCTGACAGGCAACAAGAGCGTGCTGTCGTACCTGTTGAAGCCGGTGCTGAAGGTCCGCGACGGCGCTCTGCGCGAGCGTTGAGCTTGCGCCCGCCTGATTGTCAGAGAGCGCTGATCGAGACCTTTTCACGCCCGGCGTGAACAACTCGTAACTCGCGCTCAAGCCGGCGCGTTGCGTACCGACAAACCGTTCGAGCGAGGAAGCAGGCGACTGCGGCCGCGCCCGGGAGCGCACGACGCCGCCTACACCCCCACCGAATCGCTGCATTCGGTGACGCGGGTCACGGTGCGGGCGAGTTGTGATTCTCGGGTCGAGCCATACGCACCTATCCTCGTCTGGCTCGACTGTTTTCACTCTCGTAACGCGCCATGCCGACCATCCAAAACTCGTCCCGCGGCCAAGTTGTCCAAATCTGGGGCAAGGCCTACATCCGTGGCACGGATGGCGTCTGGCGTCCGCTTAGCGTCGGCGAGGTCGTGCCGCAAGGCTCGGAGATCCTGACCGAGCAGAATTCGATCGTGATGATGACGCGCGGCGATGTGGCCGTGCCCAAGATCGCCGAAAGCGCGGTCGAGCGCGCGATCAACGCTGTCGAGAAGGGTGAAGAACCGCCGGCCGCCGGTTTGCAAGGCGGCGGCAGCGGCGACATGCAGCCCGGCCTGCGTGTCGATCGCATCGTGGAATTGGTCACACCAGCCTCGATCGACGCGCGCCTGGACGCCACTTCGGTCGAGTTCGGCCGCGCCACGCAAAGCGATCCGGGCGCCTCGCCGCTCGGCGCACCGCGGCTCGTCGCCGCTTCGTCGAGCATTGCTGCCGTCGAAGCCGGCAGCTCGGTCAACCTCGGCCTGCGCGCGCCCAGCGGCCCGGGCACGCTGACGATCACCGTGACCACGCTGCCGACGATCGGCCAGGTCTTCACCGCTGCCGGCACGCCGGTCGTTGCCGGCACCGTGCTCACCGCCGATGAACTCGCCGGCCTGACCTACACCCCGCCCGCCGACTACACCGCCGGCACGCCGGTCGGCACGTTCGGCTACAACGTCAGCAACGGCATCGACAGCGTCGATGGCGGCACGCGCATCGCCGTGACGCCGGTCAATGATCTGCCGGTTGCCATCGACGACGACAACAGCGGCGCTGAAGACATCCTGCTCGACGTGTCTGTGCGTGGCACCGACATCGACGGCACCGTGGCCAGCGTCACCGTGCGCAGCGCGCCGGCCAACGGCACACTGCTGCGTGCCGACACGCTGGCGCCTGTCGCCGCGGGCACTGTGCTCACTGCCGCGCAAGCCGCGAATCTCGTCTTCCGCCCGAACAGCAACTGGAACGGCAGCACGTCGTTCACGTTCACCGTCACCGACAACGAAGGCGGCGTCTCCGCGCCGGCCACGGTGCGGCTGACGGTGACACCCGTCAACGACCCGCCGGTGGCCGCTGACGACACGTCGAGCACCGTCACCCAGGCGCCGGTCACGGTGGCTGTGCTCCGCAACGACACGGACGCCGACAACGAAACGCTCACCGTCACCAGCGCAACCGTCAGCGCCGCACTCGGCAGCGTCGTCGTCAACGCCGACGGCACACTGACCTTCACCGCCGCGGCCGGCGTCACCGGCCCGGTGGTCATCAGCTACACGATCACCGACCCGAGCGGCGCCACGTCCGCCGCCACGCTGACCGTCAACGTCGCCGCCACCCCGACCGTCACCGTCGATGCGCCCGCGCTGACCAACGACAGCACGCCCACACTCACCGGCACCAGCAACCTGGCCCCGGGCTCGACCGTCACGCTGACCGTCACCGACGCGCTCGGCGCGGTGCAGACCTTCAGCACCACCGTGCGCGCCGACGGCACGTACAGCGTCGATGTGCCGGCGCCGCTGGCCGAAGGCGCGTACACGGCCGTCGCCAACGTCAACGGCCCCGGCGGCACGAGCGCCGCCGCCAACGACAACGGCGTCGTCGATGTCACACCGCCGGTGATCACTGTCGATGCGCCGGCGCTGACCAACGACACCACGCCCGCGCTCACCGGCACCACCGACCTGCCCGCGGGCTCGACGATCACGCTGACCGTGACGGGGGCCAACGGCGTCTCGCAACTGTTCACGACCACGGTGCAAGCCGGCGGCGTGTTCAACATCGATGTGCCGGCCGCGCTCGTCGGCGGCCCGTTCAGCGTCAGCGCGCGCGGCACCGACACCGCGGGCAACAGCGCAACCGCCACCGACAACGGCGTGGTGGACAACGTGCCGCCGGTGATCACCGTCGATGCACCGACGCTGACCAACGACACCACGCCGCCGCTCACCGGCACCACCGACCTGCCCGCCGGCGTGACGGTCTCGCTCACCGTCACCGGCGCCAATGGCGCGGTGCAGACCTTCACGACCACGGTGCAAGCCGGCGGTGTGTTCAGCGTCAGCGTGCCCGCGGCGCTGGTCGAAGGCGGCTTCACCGTCGTCGCCAGCGCCACCGATGCCGCCGGAAACACCGCGACCGCCACGGACAACGGCGTCATCGACATCACGCCGCCGACGGTCACCGTCGATGCGCCGGCGCTGACCAACGACACGACGCCGCCGCTCACCGGCACGACCAACCTCCCTGTCGGCGCGACGGTCACGCTCACCGTCAGCGGCGCCAACGGCGCGGTGCAAACCTTCACCGCCACGGTGCAAGCCGGCGGCACGTTCAGCGTCGATGTGCCCGCGGCCTTGGTGCAAGGCAACTTCAGCGTCACCGCGACCGCCACCGACGCGGCAGGCAACAGTGCGAGCGCGACCGACACCGGCTTGATCGACACCACGCCGCCGGCCGCATCGATCACGATCGACCCGGTCACGGCCGACAACATCGTCAACGCCGGTGAAGCCAGCGGCAACATCACGCTCACCGGCGCCGTCGGTGGCGATGTGCGTGTCGGCGACACCGTCACGCTCAACGTCAACGGCGTCAACTACACGGGCCTCGTGCTCGCCGGCAATACCTTCGCCATCAGCGTGCCCGGCGCCGGCGTGCTCGCCGACGCCGATCGCCGCATCGACGGCAGCGTCACCACGACCGACAACGCCGGCAACAGCACCACCGCCACGGCGCAACGCCCGTACTTCGTCAACAGCGCGCCGATCGCCGTCAACGATGCCCTCTCAGTCGGCGAAGACACCGCCTCGGCCGCCGCCGACGTCACGCCCGGCACACCCGCGCAAGACCGCGACGCCGATGGCGACACGCTGACCGTCGTCGGCGTCGCCACCGGCGTGCAGCCGTCGGCCAGCGGCAACGTCAACACGCCGCTCGCCGGCACCTGGGGCACGCTGCTGCTCGACGGCCTGGGCGCGTACACGTATGCACCCTCGGCCGCGGCGCAAGCACTCGACCCGGGCGAGACCGTCACCGACACCTTCACCTACACGATCGAAGACGGCCGCGGCGGCAGCGCCACGGCCACGCTGACGATCAGCGTCGTCGGCGCGAACGACCCGACCACCATCAGCGGCGTCTTCATCGGCACCGTCGCCGAAGACGCGGTCGCCAGCGCCAGCGGCACGCTCGCCAACAACGACCCGGATGTCGGCACGCGAGCGTTCGTGGCGCAGACCAACAGCGCCGGCGCGTACGGCCTGTTCTCGATCGACAGCACGGGCACGTGGAGCTACACCCTCAGCAACGCCGCCGCCAACGTGCAGGCACTGGCACAAGGCCAGAGCGTCACCGAAACCTTCATCGTCGCCACCGACGACGGCACTACCGCCAGCATCACCGTCACCGTCAACGGCGCCAACGACACGCCGGTTGTTTCGTCGACCAGCATCAGCGCCGTCGAGGAAGGCGCCGCGATCGGCTTGGGCCTCGCGGTGCCGAGCGACACCGACAACGGCAGCGTGCTGACGATCACCGTCACCGGCCTGCCCACCATCGGCCAGATGCAGCTTGCCAGCGGCACACCGGTCGCCAACGGCGCCGTGCTCAGCGCTGCGCAACTTGCCGGCCTGCGCTACCTGCCCCCCGCCGAGTACGACGGCGTTGCCCCCGTGGGCAGCTTCGCCTACACGGTGAGCGACGGCATCGTCACCGTCAACGGCGGCACGACGATCACCGTGACCGCGGTCAACGACCCGCCGGTTGCGAACCCCGACGGCGCCTCGACGCCGATCAACACCGCGATCAACAACATCAACGTGCTCGGCAACGACACCGACGCCGATGTCGGCGACGTGCTCAGCGTCACCGGCGCCACGGTCGATCCGTTGCGCGGCACGGTCACGGTCAACCCGGACGGCAGCGTCAACTTCACGCCGGCCGCCAACATCGCCGGCGCGGTGATCATCAGCTACACGCTGAGTGACGGCACCACCACGACCACCGGCACGCTGACGGTCAACGTCGGCAGCAACACGCCGCCCACCGGCGCCGACAACGCGTTCACGATCGACGAAGACGCAACGCGCAGCTTCGGTGCCGCCGACTTCGGCTTTACCGATGCCGACCTCGGGCAAACCTTGCTCGGTGTTCGCATCGACACGCTGCCGACTGCCGGCACGCTGACGTTGAGCGGCACGCCGGTCACCGCCGGCCAGGTGATCGGCGCCGCGCAGCTCGGCAACCTCGTCTTCACGCCCGTGGCCAATGCCAACGGCGCGCCGTACGCGAGCTTCAGCTTCAGCGTGCAGGACTCGGCGGGCAGCTTCGACAGCGCGCCGAACACGATCACGCTCAACGTCACGCCGCAGCCCGACACGGCCGTCATCGGCGGCGATGCCGCGGGCGCGGTCACCGAAGACGTGACGCTGGCCGACAGCGGCGCGCTCACCGTCACCGACCCCGACGCCGGCCAGGCCGCATTCAATCCGCAGGCCAACAGCGCGGGCACCTACGGCAGCTTCAGCATCGACGCCGCCGGCACGTGGACCTACAACCTCGCCAACGCCAGCCCGCCGGTGCAGGCCCTGGCGGTGGGCCAGCAGGTCACCGACACGTTTGCAGTGACGACGATCGACGGCACGAGCCGCAATGTCGTCGTCACGGTCACCGGCACCAACGACGTGCCGGTCGTCAGCAACGCGAGCGCGAGCACGAGCGAGAAGACGACGCTCAACGCCAGCGTGCCCGCGGGCAGCGACATCGACGGCACCGTGGCCAGCTACGCGCTGGCCGGCGGCGTCGGCGCGGGCAACGGCGCCCTCGCCTTCAACGCCGACGGCAGCTGGGTCTTCAACCCGAGCGGCGATTTCGACGCCTTGGGCACGGGCCAATCGCGCCAGGTCAGCTTCACCTACACCGCCACCGACAACAGCAGCGGCGTCAGCGCGCCCGCCACCGTGACGATCACCGTCACCGGCGCCAACGACGCGCCGGCCGGCGCCGATGCAACGTACACGATCGCCGAAGACGGCACGCGCGCTTTTGCCGGCGCCGACTTCGGTTTCGCCGACGTGGATGTCGGCGACACGCTCGCCCGCGTTCGCATCGACTCGCTGCCGACTGCCGGCGCGCTGACGTTGAACGGCACGGCCGTGACCGCCGGCCAGTCGATCGACGCCGCCGATCTGGCCAACCTCGTCTTCACGCCGGTGGCCAACGCCAACGGCGCGCCCTACGCGAGCTTCACCTTCAGCGTGCAAGACAGCGGCGGCCTGTTCGACACCGCGCCGAACACGATCACGCTCAACGTCACGCCGGTCAACGACCCGCCGGTCGCCGTCGTCACGCCGGCGTCGGGCGATGAAGACACGTCGATCGCGGTGTCGCTCACCGGCACCGACATCGACGGCACGATTGCGTCAGTCACGGTCACGGTGCTGCCGACCGACGGCACGCTGTTCCTCGCCGACGGCACGACGCCGGTCGTCGCCAACACGCCGCTGACGCCGCTGCAAGCCGCGTCGCTGATCTTCGTGCCGGCAGCCGACTTCAACGGCACCGTCAACGTCACCTTCACCGTCACCGACAACGGCGGCGCCACGTCCGCGGCGGCCACGACGCCGA
>JANMHY010000407.1:0-1879 GCA_031375525.1 Burkholderiales bacterium | reverse complement strand
ATTGCATCTGCTCGCGCAGCAGGTACTTCTGGATCTTGCCGGTGGACGTTTTCGGCAGCACGCAGAACACGACCTGCTTGGGCACCTTGAAGCGCGCCATCTCGGCGCGGCAGTGTTCGATGATCTCGGCCTCGGTGGCCGAGGCGCCCTCGCGCAGTTCGACGAACGCGGCCGCCACCTCGCCCCACTTGGCATCGGGCTTGGCCACCACGGCAGCAGCCATCACGGCCGGGTGGCGGTACAGCACCTCCTCGACCTCGACGCTGGAGATGTTCTCGCCGCCGGAGATGATGACGTCCTTGCTGCGATCCTTGATCTTGATGTAGCCGTCGGCGTGCTTGACCGCCAGGTCGCCGGTGTGGAACCAGCCGCCGGCAAAGGCTTCTTCGGTGGCGCGGGCGTTTTTCAGGTAGCCCTTCATAAACAGATTGCCGCGAAAGACGATCTCGCCCATGGTCTGACCATAGGCCGGCACCGGTTGCAGGGTCTCCGCGTCGAGCACGGTGATGGCCTGCTGCATCGGGTAGGCCACGCCCTGGCGCGAGTTCAGTTGTGCGCGTTCGGCCAGCGGCAGCGCTGCCCATTCGGTTTGCGGCGCGCACACGGCCGCCGGACCGTACGACTCGGTCAGGCCATAGACATGCGTGATGGCGATGCCGATGCGCTCGCAGCCCTCGATGATCGCGGCCGGCGGTGCCGAGCCGGCAATGAGGCCGTGCATCGCGTGCGTGATGCCGGCGCGCTGGGCTTCGGGCGCGTTGATGAGCAAGCCATAGACGATCGGCGCGGCGCACAGGTGCGTGGCCCGGTGCTCGCGGATCAAATCGAACACTAACTTTGGCTCGACCTTGCGCAGGCACACACTGGCCCCGGCCTGCAGCGCCAGCGTCCACGGGAAGCACCAGCCGTTGCAGTGGAACATCGGCAGCGTCCACAGGTACACCGCGTGGCGCGGCATCTCCCAGGTGACGACGTTGGAGACCGCGTTCAGGTACGCGCCGCGGTGATGCGTGACCACGCCCTTCGGGTTGCCGGTGGTGCCCGAGGTGTAGTTCAGGGCGATCGCATTCCACTCGTCGGCCGGCAACTGCCAGGCGAAGAGCGGGTCGCCAGCGGCGAGAAAGGCTTCGTACGAGATGTCGCCCAGCGCCTTGCCGGCGGGGGCAGCGTCGTCTTCGACCTCGACCACGAACGGCCGCCGCTCGCCGACCAGCGCCAGCGCCTTGTCGACCACCGCGGCGAACTCGCGGTCGGTGACCAGCACCTTGGCCTCGCCGTGCTGCAGCATGAAGGCGATGGCCTCGGCGTCGAGCCGCGTGTTGAGGGTGTTGAGCACGGCGCCGGTCATCGGCACGCCGAAGTGCAGCTCGAACATCGCCGGCACGTTGGGCAGCATCACCGCCACGGTGTCGCCTGCGCCGACGCCGCGCTGCGCCAGCGCGCTGGCCAGGCGGCGGCAGCGCGCGTAGGTGTCGCGCCTGTTCTGCCGCAGCGCGCCGTAGATCAGCGCCGTGCGATCCGGATAGACGCCGGCCGAGCGTTCGATGAACGACAGCGGCGACAGCGCAACGAAGTTGGCCTCGTTCTTGTCGAGACCGAATTCGTACGGGTGCGTCCGGCTCATGGCGTCTCCAGTGTTCAGCGCAGCCTGCCGCTCGTCTCCAAGCAGACAGCTTTGCTTCGAAGCGACGCGAGCGCCCGGTGCCGTGCCGGGAGTGTGCTGCAACTCAGGGTAGGCCGTTTGCGGCGCCGACTCTGTGCGCTGGCGCACGCTGGCGCCTCATCTGCGTTTGCCGCTCGAACGCCGTTTGATTTGCCACCTGCAGCCCAGCGCCAGCAGATCGTCGATGGCCGGCACGCCCGCTAGGCCGATGAGCAC
>JANMHY010000404.1:0-3089 GCA_031375525.1 Burkholderiales bacterium | reverse complement strand
GCCATGGTGAGCCTGGTCAACGCCGCCGCGATGAGCCTGCTCGCGTTGCGCGACCGCTCGCCGTACCTGCGCGACTGGGCGATCAGCTTCTTTCTCGTCGTCGCCGGCGTGGCGGTGATCGGCTTGCGCGGCATCGTGCCGCCGCTGGCGTCGATCTTCTTCGGCAACGCGCTGGCTGCGCTCGGCGGCGCCGGCATCTTCGTCGGCCTGTGCCGCTTCATGCAGCGGCCGGTGCCGTGGATTTTTCTGGCCGCGATCATCGCCGTGTCGCTGGCCGCGATCGGCTGGTTCAGTGTCGGTGTGGATGATCCTGCGGCGCAGCTCGGCCGGCGCGTGATGGTGTTCTCGGGCCTGATCGCGCTGCTGTCGGCGCCCTGCGTCTGGCTGATCGTCAGCCACGCCCGCCGCGAAGGCACCGTGCTCAGCGTCATGGCGCTGGTCGCCGAAGTGCTGCTGGTCGGCCTGTCGCTGCTGCGCGTGGCCGTCAACGCGGTGGCGCCGGTGCAAGGCGAGTTCGAGAGCAGCCACACGCGCGAGGTGCTGTTCGTGATGGCCTTCGGCCTGATGCACCTGCTGCAAGGCTACGGGTTGATCAGCCTGCACGTCAGCCAGTTGCTGCGCCGCGTCGCCGCGCAGGCCAACACCGACGCCCTCACCGGTCTGCCGAATCGGCGCACTTTCGAAGACACGTGGCGGCGCATGGTGCAGCGCGCCGAGCACGACAAATCGCCGCTGGCGCTGATGGTGATGGACATCGACCACTTCAAGCGCGTCAACGACACGCATGGCCACGCCGCCGGCGACGAAGCGCTGCGCGTGCTCGGCTGGGCGCTGAAGAACCACCTGCGCCCGGGCGACCTGTGCGCGCGCTTTGGCGGCGAAGAGTTCGTGCTGGCGATGCCCGGCGCCACGCCCGAAGTGGCGCGCGTGCGCGCCGAAGAGCTGCTGAAGATGCCGCTGATGTACGGCGAGGACGGCTCCGGCGAGCCGCTGGCCGTGACGTTGTCGGTCGGCCTGACCGATTGGCGCGCCAGCGACACCGCGCCGCACGCCACGATCGCGCGTGCGGATGCGGCGCTGTACGAGGCCAAGCGTGATGGGCGGCACCGGGTCAGTGTCGCCGCCTGACGTCGCTCAACGTTTCTTGCGTTGAATCACCTTCGGCTCGCCCGGCCCCAGATCGCCCGCCGCACGCGCCGACAGATACGCGTACAGGTCGAGCACATGCGGCGGCACCTCGGCGTGCCCGCCCCAGGCCGGCATCAGCACCTGGCCGCGCGCGGCGCTGCGGTCGCGCTTCAAGACCTCTTCGAGCGTGGCCTCGCGGGCTTGGGCGTTGTCGTCGTCGGCCGGCGAGACCAGGCGGTAGCTCGTCAGCACCTTCGACGCAAAGTCGCGCGGCGTCATGTTCGGAATGCGCTCCAGCAGGTTCGGCGCCACCGCGGTGCCGACGGCGCCGACACCGTGGCAGCCGAAGCACGCGCTGTGGAACAAACGCCAGCCGACGTAGGTGCCGCGATCGACGCGGCCGTCGATGACGCGGTAGTCGCCGGGCATCGGCGAATCGCTGCGCGACTGCGCCTGCGCGTGCGCCGCGACAGCGGCCAGCAGACACAGCGCAAGCAGTGCCCTACGACGTGAAAGTCGAAACATGAGCGCATTCTCGTCGGCGCCCGCGCCGATCGCTTGCGCGCGCTCAAGTCAGTGGCTTCAACCCTTCGAGCAGCGTCGGCACCAGCTCGCTGACCGTCGGGTGGATGTGCACCGTGCGCCGGATCGTCGTGTACGGCACGCCGGCGGCCATCACGTCCAGGAGGCCGTGAATCACCTCGTCGGCGTTCATGCCGAGCATCGTCGCGCCGAGGATGCGCTGCGTCTGTGCATCGACCAGCACTTTCATGAAGCCTTGGGTCTCGCCGGCTTCGCGGGCGCGGCCGACGCGGCTCATCGGCATGCGGGCCACCAGCGCCGGCTTGCCGCTGGCGCGCACGTCGTTCTCGCTCATGCCGATGCGCGCCAGCGGCGGGTCGGTGAAGAGCGCATAGACGGGGATGCGCTGGCTGACGCGCCGCGGGTCGTCGTCGAACAGGTTGGCGGCAACGATTTCGAAGTCGTTGTACGAGGTGTGCGTGAAGGCGCCGCGGCCGTTGCAGTCACCGAGCGCCCAGACGCCGGCGGCGCTGCTGCTGCGCAACTGGTCGTCGACGGTGATGAAGCCGCGCGCGTCGGTGGCGATGCCGGCCGCTTCGAGGCCGAGGCCTGCGGTGTTGGGCGTGCGGCCGACGGCCAGCAGCAGGTGCGAGCCGACCACGTGGGGCTCGCCGCTTTCGCACGAGGTGTGCACGCGCACGCCGCTTGCGCCCTCGCGTGAGACTGATAAACACTTCGCATTGGCGCGGATGACGATGCCCTCGCGTTCGAGCACCTGCGCGACGGCCGTGGACACCTCTTCGTCTTCGCGCGCAATGATCCGCGGCCCCATCTCGCAGACCGTGACGTGCGAGCCGAAGCGGCGAAAAATCTGCGCGAACTCGAGGCCGATGTAGCTGCCGCCGATGACGACTAGATGCTCGGGCACCCGATCGAGTTCGAGGATGCCGCGGTTGTCGAGCGCATGCACCTGATCGAGCCCCGGCATCTTCGGACGCAGCGGCGCACCGCCGACGTTGACGAAGATGCGCGGTGCGCTGAACTCGCTGTCGCCGACCTGCAGCGTGCGCGGTCCGGTGAAGCGCGCCTCGCCCTGCACCACCGTCAAGTTCGCCGTGCTGCCGAGCCAACTCGCCAGCGCTTGGTGCGAGGCCGCGATGATCTTGTCCTTGCGAGCGCGCACAGCGGCCATGTCCACGCGCACCGGCGAGTCGATCACGATGCCCCATTCGGCCGCGCGCCGCGCCACTTGCGCCGCGCGCGCGCTGGCGACCCACGTTTTCGTCGGCACGCAGCCATTGTTGACGCAGGTGCCGCCGAGCGGCCCACGCTCGATCAGCACCGTCTTCAAGCCCTCACGGGCGCAACGCGCCGCCATCGACGGCCCGGCCTGGCCGGCGCCGATGACGATCGCATCGAGGTCTGGATGTCGCTCTGGC
>JANMHY010000379.1:0-2152 GCA_031375525.1 Burkholderiales bacterium | reverse complement strand
CGCGAGTTTGAAGCCGCGGGCCGGCCGGTCGTGGGTTCTGCGCCTGTCGGTGTCGATGGCACGGCCGATTGGCTGGAGGCGATCGGCCGTGCGGCCAATGTCGAGGCTTCGCTGATCGGCGAAGCGAAGCAGCGTGTGCTGCCTGCGATTCAAGCTGCACTCGCGCGCACGCCGATCAAAGGCCGCATCACGCTGTCGGGCTACGAGGGCTCTGAGTTGCTCGTCGCGCGCTTGCTGATCGAGTCCGGCGCCGATCTGCGCTACGTCGGCACCGCCTGCCCGAAGACGCCGTGGAGCGCGGCGGATTGCCAGTGGCTCGAAGCCAAGGGAGTGCAGGTTCAATACCGCGCCTCGCTCGAACAAGACCTGGCTGCGATGCGCGAGTACCAGCCGCAACTGGTGATCGGCACGACGCCGGTGGTGCAAGCCGCCAAGCAGGCCAACACGCCGTCGCTGTACTTCACGAACCTGATCTCCGCCCGGCCGCTGATGGGCCCGGCGGGCGCAGGCTCACTCGCGCAAGTCGTCAACGCCGCGCTCGGCAACCAGGCCCGCTTCGACGCGATGAGCGCTTTCTTCGGCGACACCGGCAAAGGGGACCGCGCCGGCGTCTGGGAAGACACCCCGCAACTTCGCCCCGAGTTCCGCGCCGACACGCGCCGGCAACTCGAGAAGGCGGCGAAGAAGCGCAAGGCCGAGGAGATGATCTGATGCTGGTGTTGGACCACGACCGTGCCGGCGGCTATTGGGGCGCGGTGTACGTCTTCACCGCGATCAAAGGCCTGCAGGTCGTCATCGACGGCCCCGTCGGTTGCGAGAACCTGCCGGTCACCAGCGTCTTGCACTACACCGACGCGCTGCCGCCGCACGAGCTGCCGATCGTCGTCACCGGTCTTGCTGAAGAGCAGCTCGGACGAGAAGGCACCGAAGGCGCGATGCGCCGCGCGCACGCCGCGCTCGACCCCGATCTGCCGAGCGTCGTCGTCACGGGCTCGATCGCCGAGATGATCGGTGGCGGCGTCACCCCCGAAGGCACGGCGATCCAACGCTTCCTGCCGCGCACGATCGACGAAGACCAGTGGCAGACCGCGAACCGCGCGATGTTCTGGCTCTGGCAGCAATACGGCCTGCGCAAGGTGCCGGCCCGTGTGCGCAAAGACGGCGAGAAGCCGCGCATCAACATCATCGGCCCGTCCTACGGCATGTTCAACGGCCCGAGCGATCTGGCCGAGATCCGCCGCCTGGTGCAAGGCATCGGTTGCGATGTGAACATGGTGTTCCCGCTCGGCAGCCACCTGATGGACGTGTCGCGCCTCGTTGAAGCCGACGTCAACATCTGTCTCTACCGCGAGTTCGGCCGCCTGCTCTGCGAAGCGCTCGACCGGCCGTACCTGCAAGCGCCGATCGGCCTGCACAGCACGACGGCCTTCCTGCGCGAACTCGGCAAGCTGACGGGGCTCGACCCCGAGCCCTTCATCGAGCGCGAGAAGCACACCACGATCAAGCCGATCTGGGATCTGTGGCGCTCGGTGACGCAAGACTTCTTCGGCACGGCGAGTTTTGCCGTCGTCGCCAACGAAACCTACACCCGCGGTATCCGCCACTTCCTCGAAGACGAACTCGGCCTGCCGTGCAAGTTCGCGGTGCCACGCAAGCCGGGTGCGAAGACCGACAACGACGCCGTGCGCAAGCTCTGCCACGAACAAGCGCCGCTGGTCATGTTCGGCTCCTACAACGAGCGCATGTATTTGGCCGAGAGCGGCGGCGCCGGCTTCGGGCCGAAGCCGGCGCCTGCTGATTCGGCGAGGTACATGCGCTCGTTGTACGAGCCGAACATGACCAGCGGCGCTTGTTCGTGGCTGAGCTTGCGCACGGCGTCGTTGTCGGTCTTGGCGCCGGGCTTGCGCGGCACGGCGAACTTGCACGGCAGGCCGAGCTCGTCCTCGTGGAAGTGGCGGATGCCGCGCGTGTAGGTCTCGTTGGCGACGACCGCGAAGCTCGCGGTGCCGAAGAAGTCCTGCGTGACGCTGCGCCACAGGTCCCAGATCGGCTGGATCGTGGTGTGCTTCTCGCGCTCGATGAAAGGCTCGGGGTCGAGGCCGGTCAACTTGCCGAGTTCGCGCAGGAAGGCGGTCGTGCTGTGCAGGCCGAT
>JANMHY010000309.1:0-7137 GCA_031375525.1 Burkholderiales bacterium | reverse complement strand
GAAGCGAATGCGCCGCGCTGGCTCGTCCTGGCCACGCGCCAGATCGCGGCGCGTCCCGCCTTTGCGGTGTTGCAGGTGTCGTCGTTGTCGGTCGGTTTGCTCGCGCTCGTGCTGCTCGTGCTGCTGCGCACCGACCTCGTCGCGAGTTGGCGCAAGGCCACGCCGCCCGATGCGCCGAACCGTTTCGTCATCAACATCCAGCCCGAGCAGGCGCAGGCGTTTCGCAAGGTGCTCGATGGCGCCGGCGTGCAGCGCTACGACTGGTACCCGATGATCCGCGGCCGTCTGGTGGCGGTGAACGGCAACGCAGTGACGCCCGACACCTTCGGCGCCGAGCGCGCCAAGCGCCTCGTCGAGCGCGAGTTCAATCTGAGCCACACGGCGCAACTGCCGAGCCACAACACGGTGTCGGCGGGGAAGTGGACCGATGACGAGTCCGGCGCCGCGAGTGTCGAAGACGGCCTGGCGCAGGAGCTCGGCCTGAAGCTCGGTGACACGCTGCGCTTCGACGTCGGCGGCGCGACGCACGAGGCCCGCATCACCACCTTGCGCAAGGTCGATTGGGGTTCGATGCGCGTCAACTTCTTCGTCATCTTTCCGCAGACGCAGATGCCGGGGCTGCCGGCCACCGTGATCACGGCATTTCGCGCGCCGGAGGTGGCGGGCTTCGACAACACGCTGTCGCGCGACTTTCCGAACATCACCAGCATCGACGTCTCGGCGCAGATCGACCAGGTGCAGCGCGTGCTCGGCCAGGTCATCCGCGCGGTCGAGTTCCTGTTTGCGTTCACGCTGGCCACCGGCCTGGTCGTCTTGTTTGCGGCCGTCACCGCAACGCGTGAAGCTCGGGCCAAGGAGTTCGCGGTGATGCGCGCCCTGGGTGCCAGCCAGGTGCTGCTCGGGCGTGTGCAGCGCGCCGAGCTGGCAGGTGTCGGTGCCTTGGCGGGCGTGCTGGCCTCGGTGGCAGCGATGGTGGTCGGCTGGGCGCTGGCGCGTTATGCCTTCGAGTTCCAGTGGACGGCGTCGCCCTGGGTGCCGCTCGCCGGTGGCGTGGCCGGCGCGGTGTTGGCGCTGGCGGCGGGGTGGTGGGGGCTGCGTGA
This sequence comes from Burkholderiales bacterium, assembly GCA_031375525.1. GTDB lineage: Bacteria > Pseudomonadota > Gammaproteobacteria > Burkholderiales > Burkholderiaceae_C > CADEEN01. The sequence goes on along the minus strand of JANMHY010000309.1, from coordinate 6,037 downwards.
CGTGCTGCGGCGGCCGGTCGTCGAGACGCTGCGCCGCGCGACGTCCGAATAGATCAGGCCAGCAGGCCGGTGAGGTCGATCGTCATGCCAGGCAGCGCCGCCACCGGCGTGGCCCGCGGCGTTTCGCTGGCGGTGATGTCGGTGTAGGCCTGCCCGTCACCGTGGCGGAAGAAGCGCACGACGTTGTTGTCGAGATCGACGATCCAGACTTCGGCGACGCGGTGTCTGGCGTACAGATCGAGCTTGACGCTGCGGTCGTAAGCCGCCGTGCTGTCGGAGACCTCGATCAGCAGCAGCACGTCGGCGGGACCTGGGTGAGCTTGCGCGTAGAAATCGGCGCGCGGGCGCAGCAGCATCAGGTCCGGTTCGGGCTCGCTCGCATCGGACAGGCGCAGCGGGTCTTGCACGGCGACGATGGCCCGTCCTTGAGCTGCCGCCGAGAACAGGGCATTGAGTTTTTTGACTGCACTCGCGTGCCGTGTTCCGATGGGCGCCATGTCGATGACCTCTCCCTCGATCAGCTCCACGCGCGCATCGGGCGCAAATACGCCGGCCTGGCCCATTCGGTAGTACTCGTCCACCGTGAGCCGGTGCCGTTGCAGGACGGCGGGAGAGTCGGCGTTGCCCATGGGCTGCGATTCTAACGAGCGCCGCTCACGCGGGCTCGCTGCTTTTGGAGCCGCTACAGTGCGCGAGCGATGCCGATCCACCAATCCAAGCGCAGTCTGCGTGTGCTGCACCTCGAAGACTCCGAGGTCGATCACGAACTGGTCGCGGCACTGCTGGCGCGCGATGGCCGCTCGCTCGCGGTGCTGCGCGTGGACAGCGAGGCCGCCTTCCGCGCGGCGCTCGAAGAAGACTGGGACGTCGTGCTGTCCGACTACAACCTGCCGGGCTTCTCCGGCCTGGCGGCGCTGGAGATTCTGAACGGCAGCGGCCGCTTGCTGCCCTTCGTCATCCTGTCCGGCGAGATCGGCGAAGACGTGGCGGTGCAGGCGATGCGCGCCGGCGCCAGCGACTACCTGCTCAAAAGCAACCTGACGCGGCTGGCGCCGGCGCTCGACCGCGCGATCGAGGCCAACGAAACCCGCCGCGCGCGCAACGCCGCCGACCGCGAACTCGCCGCGTCGAAGAAGCGCCTGTCGGAGCTGGCGCAGCACCTGCAAAGCAGCATCGAGCGCGAGCGCGCGGCGATCGCGCGCGAGATCCACGACGACGTCGGCGGCTCGCTGGCGGCACTCAAGTTCGACCTGGCGTGGATGGCGCGCCATGCGCATGACGCCGATGTGCTGGCGCGCGTGACCTCGGCGCTGGAGATGACCGGGCATGCCATCGAGGCCAGCCAGCGCATCATGCACAACTTGCGCCCGGCGATCCTGGAGCAGGGCCTCGTGGCAGCGCTGCAATGGATGGCGCAGCGCTTCGAGAAGCGCATGGGAATAGCCTGCTCGTTTCGCACCAGCCACGAGCACCTCGACCTGCCGCAGGGCGTGCCGCTGGTGGCCTACCGCGCGGTGCAGGAGGCGCTGACCAACGTCAGCAAACACGCGCATGCCAAGCGCGTCACGATCGACCTGTCGCTGGCGCGCGGCGTGCTGTCGATCGAGGTCAGCGACGACGGCCGCGGCCTGCCGGCCGACGCACTGGCCAAGGCCGGCAGCTTCGGCATCCGCGGTCTGCGCGAGCGCGCCGAGACCGTCAGCGGCTGGGTCGATCTGTCGAGCAGCGCGGCAGGCACGATGATCATCCTGTCGGTGCCTGTGTCGCAAGCGCAGCGTGCGCGCGCTGCGGCCCGCCTGCCGGTCAGCGACGACAACACGGAACACGATCCATCCGCCTGGGGCAGCGACCTGTGATCGACGTCATCATCTGCGACGACCATGCGCTGATCCGGCGCGGCATCCGCGACACGCTGACCGACGCGGTGGACATCCGCGTCGTCGGCGAAGCCGGTGACTACGGCGAGCTGCGAGCGCTGATGCGCACGACGCGTTGCGACGTGCTGGTGCTCGACATCAACATGCCCGGCCGCAGCGGCCTCGACGTGCTGCACGCATTGAAGGACGAAGGCAGCGCGGTCAAGGCCCTGGTCGTCAGCATGTACCCCGAAGACCAGTACGCACTGCGCGCGCTGCGCGGCGGCGCCTTCGGCTACGTCAACAAGGGCGGTGACCCGCAGTTGATCGTGCAGGCCGTGCGCACGGTGGCCCTGGGCCGCAAGTACGTCACGCCCGAGATCGCGCAGATGCTGGTCGAGAGCCTGAACGCGCCGGCGCCCGAGTTGCCGCATCAAAAGCTGAGCGACCGCGAACTGCAGACGCTGGTCATGATCGCCTCGGGCAAGCGGCTGTCGGACATCGCCACCCTGCTGACGCTGTCGCCGAAAACCGTCTCGGTCTATCGCGCGCGCGTGCTCGAAAAACTCGGGCTGGCGAACAACTCCGAGCTCACCGTCTATGCCATCCGCAATGGATTGGTCGGCGAATAGAGAACTTTCACCGCTTCTCGAAATTGCGCTGTGAGCGTGGTCGCGCATGCTCTTACCGTTGATTGCAATGCAGTGGCCGATTGGAGCGGGTCCTCTGGGTAGCATTCTTTGTCGTTCTTACTACAAAGATGAACTCGCTCCATGAAGTCCCTCGCCTTGCATTGCTCCGTGGCCGTGTTGTTGGTTGCTTGCGGAGGTGCAGAGCCTGACGCCGCAGCAGCGTCGGCCTCTACTGAATCCTCTACGGACCGCGCGCAAGCGCTGGCCGTGACCCCTTGGACCGCGGTGGCCAACGAGTACCAGGTCTTCGACGTCGCATCGACCAGCACCGTGCGCTACGGCGCCGGCAATTCATGGGTGCAGAAGAGCCTCACCGGGCGCGCGGCCTGCACCAATGAATTTTTCGGCTCCGACCCGGCCTTCATGGTGGCCAAGCGCTGCGAAGTCGAAGGCGCAAGTGCAGCAGCACCAGTACCCGTTCCTGCGCCCGCTCCTGCACCGGCGCCCGTGGCTGGCGGCTGGTCCTACATCGCCGGAGAGAACGCGTCGTTTGCGGTTGCCGGAACGAGCGCCGTGCGCTACGGCGCCGGCAACGTGTGGCTGCAACGCAGCGTGAGCAACGGTGGCGCCTGCAGCAACGGCTTCTTCGGTTCCGACCCGGCGTTCATGGTCGTCAAGCATTGCGAAGTCTCGAGTGACGCCGCAGCAGCTCCGGCGCCTGCACCGGCGCCCGCCCCAGCGCCGGTAGCCGGCCCCGGTTTGCCAGGGCCGCGCGCCAGCGCTGCTGTCATGGTCTCCGGCCACAGCCTGACTGCGCACGGCATCTTTGCCGACATGGAAGCGGTGGCCGGCAGCAAGGGCACGCCGATGGTCTGGAACACGCAGATCGTCAACGGCTCGCCGACGCGCTTTCGCACCCGCGGCGCCGATCCAAACGACCCGACGTTCTCGGGCTACCGGATGGGCGAGAACCGCAACGGCACGAACATGAACATCGTCGCCGAGTTCCTCAACCCGCAGACCATCGGCGGCCAGCGCTACGACACGCTGCTGCTGACCGAGCGCCACGACCTCGTCAACACGTTGATGTGGGAAGACACGGTGCGCTACTCGCGGCACTTCCAGGACCGCCTGGTGGCCGGCAACGCTGCGGCCAACAGCTACCTCTACCACTCGTGGCTGGCCATCGCCGACAAATACAAGCCGGCGCCGTGGGTGGCCTACGAGCGCACGGCCGCCAAGGCCTGGCAGTGCACGGCGGCGCGCGTCAACGTCTCGCTGGCGGCGGCCGGGCGCGGCGACCGCATGACCTACCTGCCCGCCGGCCTGGCGCTGGCCGACCTCGTCGAGCAGGCAGCGATGCGCGGCGCCGTGGCCGGGGTCAGCACCGGCAATGCCGCACAGACCATCGACCGCCTGTTCACCGACAGCCTGCACCTGTCGCCGCTCGGCGAGTACTACCTGTCGCTGGTCAGCTACGCCTCGGTGTACCGCCGCTCGCCGGTGGGCGCGTGGGCGCCGTCCGGCGTCAGCGCCGAGCAGGCCAACGCGCTGCAGAACCTGGCCTGGCAATCCGTCTCGAACTACTACAACAGCGCCAGCACTCCGAGCATGGACCAGTGCCAGGCGGTGATGCGAGACGAGGTCTGCAACGCCTACGCGAGCTACTCCGGCAACAGCGGCGTCGCTTCGGGCTGTATCGGCCGCTTCACGCAGCAGGCGCAAGCGAACCCGTTCTACTACAGCGCGGCATCGGACAGCGGCTACTGGTTTCCGTGAGCGAGCCTCAGCGCGTGGCGCGCAGGCGAACGCGCTCGAGGTAAGCCTGACCGTCCGGCGGCAGGCCGCTGCGCTGCGAGGCCCACACCATCTCGCCGAGGCACTCCATGACCTCGTGGTGGGCGTCGTGCAGCGAGCCGCGTTTGGCGGCGAGCAACTCGACCGCCTGGCGGATGCCGCGCGGCTGATCGATCGAACATTGCTCGCTGATCGTCAGGTGCATCGACAGATGCAGGAACGGGTTCGTGCGGCCGCTCTCGACGCTGTAGGTCGCGGCCAGCGCTTCGTTCGCGTCGGCAAGATCGGCGTGGTGCTCCGGGTGTTGATGAATCCACTGCGCAGCAAGCATCTCCATCGGCTCCAGCAACACGCCTTCGCGGTCCTTGCGCCACGCCTCGCAGAAAAAGCGGCGGACGTCGTGCTGTGAGGGATTGAACATGGCTCGACAATTGTCGCTTCCTATTAAAAAAGGCAGTCCATGCAAGTCAGCACCGAACAGCTCTTCACCCAGGCCCGCACGCAGAACGGCTACAGGCCCACGGCCGTCAGCGACGATCAACTGCGCGCGCTGTACGACTTGCTGAAGTGGGGCCCGACCTCGGCCAATTGCTCGCCGGCGCGTTTCCAGTTCGTGCGCAGTGCGCAGGCGAAGGAAAGGCTGATGGCCTGCGCTGCGCCGGCCAACGCGCAGAAGATCAAAGAGGCGCCGGTCACCGCGATCATCGGCATGGACGTGGCGTTCTACGACAAGCTGCCGATGCTGTTCCCGCACACCGACGCGCGGGCCTGGTTCGCCGGCAACGACGCCAAGATCGACGAGACGGCGTTTCGCAACTCGTCGCTGCAAGGCGGCTACTTCATCATCGCCGCACGCGCGCTCGGCTTGGGTTGCGGGCCGATGAGCGGCTTCGACGCCGCGAAGCTCGACGCCGCGTTTTGGGCCGGCACCACCGTGAAGACAAACTTCATCTGCGCGCTCGGCGAGGGCGATCCCGCCAAGGTCTTCGCGCGCAGCCCGCGGCTGTCCTTCGAAGAGGCCTGCAGCGTGACATGACGGCCCCTGGCTCGCGTCGCTCGCGTCCACCGAGGGGAGCGCAGGCCGCTTGGGGCGGCCCAGCGCTGGCCTGCATGTGACCTTCATCAGCGACCCCTGGTTCTACGCCGCAGCGATTCCCGCGGTGTTGATGATGGGCTTGTCCAAGAGCGGCTTTCTGATCGGCTTCGGCGCGCTGGCGACGCCGCTGCTGGCGCTGGCGGTGCCGGTGCCGCAGGCCGCGGCGATCATGTTGCCGTTGTTGCTGGTGATGGACTTCACCAGCATCCAGCAACTGTGGCGGCAGCGCGACCGCGAACTGCTGCACCTGCTGGTGCCGGCCGGCCTGATCGGCACCGTGATCGGCACGCTGCTGTTCGGCGTCTTTTCGTCGAAGGCGGTGGCGGCCGTGGTCGGTGCATTGACGCTGCTCTTTCTGGCGCAGCGCCTGGTTTTCCCGTCGCGCCCCGATGCGCCGCCACCGCCCAAGGCGGTGGGCTTCGTGCTCGGCATCGCCGCCGGCTTCACGAGCTTCGTCGCCCATGCCGGCAGCCCGCCGCTGTCGGCCTATGTGTTGCCGTTGCGGCTGGAGCCGCTGCGCTTCACGGCGACGATGGCGGTGCTGTTCACCGCGATCAACCTGTCGAAGTGGATTCCGTATGCGTGGCTCGGGCTGCTCGACACGCGCAACCTGGCCACGTCGTTGGTGCTGGTGCCGCTGGCGCCGCTGGGCGTGT
>JANMHY010000301.1:0-3271 GCA_031375525.1 Burkholderiales bacterium | reverse complement strand
CGCCGGCATCGATCTGCCGGATGCGACGCTCGATCTCGGCGTCCCAGGCGGCAGCGACTTCCTCTTTGGAATTGACGCTCAGCCAAAGCTTGTCGGCCAGGTCGGCTCGCTCGGCCGGCGACAGCTTCATCGCTTGCGCTTCGACGATTTCACTGGGGGTCGGCATGGTGGGCTCCTTGACGCGCTACGCCAAAGTCTAGTCGCATGCTTTCCCTTGCGCGCCACCAGGATGGATGACTCATGAACGAACCGAGCCGCAGGCCATCTCTGCCCAGCAGCATTGGGCTTGTTGCCAACACGCCCGCACGCGACTTCGGCGCATACTCCGTTTCATTCGACGGCAAGGCGCTGGGCGTCGGCGAAACGATCGAAGCCGGGCCCGGCGTCAAGCTCACACGGAGGTGCTGAAATGGATTGGCAAGGCCGCATCGTCACGACGCCCGACACCTTGTTCGGCAAGCCGCGCATTGCCGGCACGCGCATCGGCGTGAACTTCGTGCTCGACCTGTTGGCCTCGGGCTGGAGCGAGGCGAAGATTCTCGAAAACTATCCGCACATCAAGCCCGATGACTTGCAGGCCGTGTTCGCCTTCGTGCGCGACTGCCTGAAAGACGAGGACTTCATCCTCCGTGCCAAAGCCACCGGCGTCGCCCCCGCTTGAGTCGGCTGCTCGTTGACGAGAACTTTCCCATGCGGGCATGGGAAGCATTGGCTGCTGCCGGGCACGATGTCGCTGCCGTGGGGCGCGATGCACCGGGCCTCGACGATGTGAGCATCCTGGCCTGGGCCTTGCGCGAACAGCGCGTGCTCGTCACCTACGACACCGACTTTGGCGACCTGATCTTTCAGCGAGGAGTGCCGCCACCGCCGGCCGTGCTGTTGGTGCGGCCGCAGCCCGTGGAGCCGGAAGACGCGCTGGCGCTGGTGCTCGGAGCGCTGTCCGAGCCGATCGACGGCGCATTCGTCGTCGTCACCGCGCAAGGCCTGCGCCGCCGCCCGTTCTGAACGCACGCTGCTTGTCGTCATGGAAGAGGCCGACCCCGTTGCTCTGTCGGCCCTCCAACACTGGGCCTACTGCCCGCGCCAGTGCGGCCTGATCCATCTGGAGCAGGCCTTCGACGAGAACCTGCACACGCAGCGCGGCCGCGCGTTGCACTCCCAGGTGGACCAGCCCGGCCTGGAGTTGCGGCGTGGCCTGCGCGTCGAGCGTGCGCTGCCGCTGTGGAGCGATGCGCTGGGCCTGATCGGCAAGGCCGACGTGGTGGAGTTCGAGCCCGACGGCACGCCCTATCCGGTGGAATACAAGCATGGCTCGCGTCACAAGGCCGCTGAGATCGCCGCCTGCGATGACTTGCAACTAGCGGCGCAGGCGCTGTGCCTGGAAGAGATGACGAGCCGTGCAGTATCTGAAGGCGCGCTGTTCTACGCCAGCTCCAAGCGGCGCCGCGTGGTGCCCATCACAGATGCTCTGCGTGACGAGGTTCGCAGCACCGCACTCGCTGTGCGCACGATGTTGGCATCGGGCGCTTTGCCACCGCCCACGCAAGACGAGCGCCGCTGCCGCGGATGCTCCTTGCGTGACCGCTGCCAACCGCAAGCCGTTGACAAACTGCGCCACGCAGACCCAGCCGCCGCGCTGTTCGACCCTGACGCTTGACCAACGCCATGCAGCTGCTGAACACCTTGTACGTGACGCTGCCCGAGAGCCGGCTGCGGCTGGACAACGACACGCTGCGCGTGGAAGTGGAGCAGGACACAAAGCTGCGCGTGCCGCTGCACCACTTGCAGGCCGTGGTCTGCTTCGGTCATGTGGGAGTGTCCACACCGCTGATGCACCGCCTGGCCGGCGGCGGCATTGCGCTCGTGCTGCTCGATAACAACGGCCGTTTCATGGCGCGGCTCGAAGGCGCCACCACCGGCAACGTGCTGCTGCGCCAGGCGCAGCACCGCCTCGCCAAAGACGATGCGCCGCGCGCGCTTGCGCTGGCGCGTGCCGTGGTCGCCGGCAAGATCAAGAACCAGCGCCATGTGCTGTTGCGCGGCGCGCGCGAAGCCAAAGAAGGCGAAGAGCAGGCACTGCTCGACCGCGCCGGCAAAGACTTGGCGGCGAGCGTGCGCGCCCTGCCCGAGGCCGCCACGCTCGACGTGCTGCGCGGCGTGGAGGGCGAGGCTGCGCGCACCTACTTCGCGGCGCTCAACCTGCTGGTGCGCGCCGACCGGCGAGAGGCTTTCGCACTGGCCGGCCGCACGCGCCGGCCGCCGCGCGACCGCATGAACGCGTTGCTGTCGTTCCTGTACGCGATGTGGATGAACGATTGCCGCAGCGCCTGCGAAGCCGCCGGGCTCGACCCACAGGTGGGCACGCTGCACGCGTTGCGGCCGGGCCGTGCCGCGCTTGCGCTCGACCTGATGGAAGAGTTTCGGCCGTTCGCCGACCGCCTGGCGCTGTCCCTCGTCAACCGGGTACAACTCGACGCCGACGACTTCGATATTCGAGAAGGCGGCGCTGTGGCCCTGCACGAAGACGCACGCAAGGCCGTGGTGGTGGCCTATCAGGAACGCAAGCAGGACACGCTGACCCATCCGCTGCTGGCCGAGTCCGTGCCGCTGGGTCTGGTGCCATTGGTGCAGGCGCGGTTGATGGCACGCTGCATCCGCGGCGAGGCCGACACTTATCTGCCGTTCTCAGCCAAATGAAAAAGGAGACGCGATGCTGGTGGTGGTGTGCTATGACGTGAACACTGAAGGTCGCGCCGGCCGGCGCCGCCTGCGGCGAGTGGCCAAGGTCTGCGAGAGCACGGGCCAGCGGGTGCAGAAATCGGTCTTCGAGTGCCGCGTGGACAAGATGCAGCTCGATGCTTTGGAGAGGCGCCTGTTGGCCGAGATCGACGCCGACGAGGACTGCCTTCGCCTGTACCGCTTGCCCGAAACGCAGGGCGTCGAGGTGCGTGAGCACGGCAAATTTAAAGCGACCGACTTCGACGAGCCCCTGGTGCTTTGATGCGAGCGCGAACCAGCAGTGAGCGGCGCGAGCGCGCTGGGTTCGCGCAACGCGCAAATGGCTTGAGGATCAACGGCTTATCGGCCGGCGCGCGCGCCGCGCTGCGCGCCACGGCGGCTCGGTCGCGCCGGTTCGCGCCGGACGCTGCAAAATCGCATTGCCGTCCAGCGCTTGCGCGAACGGCGTCCGGGCGGGGGCCCTGACCGTCCGCCGGGCGTTAAAGACCAAAAGGTCACTTAAGTTGATTTCTCCGGGGGAAGGCCCCGGCTG
>JANMHY010000286.1:0-5536 GCA_031375525.1 Burkholderiales bacterium | reverse complement strand
GCGACATGCCGGCGACAAAGCGCATGTCGCTTTGTGTCTTCAGGCCATCGGCGATCGACAAGCCGAACAGGCCGTGCGCAACGCGTGTGCCGAACGGCGTCGTCTTCGCGTAGGCCTCGTCGGTGTGCACGGGCGTGTGGTCGCCGGTCAGGTCAGCGTAGGCCATCACTCGGGCCTCGGTGACCTCGTACTCGGGGCTGACGCAGGACTCGCCGACGACGGCGTCGTCCCAATACTTTTCTTCGATCATTTGTCGGCCCTCGGGTTGATCGCCAGTGCTTGCGCCACACAGGTGGCGGGCTTTGCCTGCATGAATTCGACCGCCAAGCCATCGGGCAGGCGCAGCCAGTTGGCGCCTTGCGGCATTTCGCTGACGCCGAATTGTTTTGCCGCGGCGAGCGTGGCTTCGAGGTCATCGCACATCACGCCCAAGTGCGCCAGGCGACCTTCGGGGCCGGCAAAGTCGGGCGACGCAATGAACTGCATGCCGCCGAGCGTCCAGTACTGCACCGGGTTTTCCGGTGTGCCTTGGACCTCGCGCATCGTCATGCCGCACACGTCGTGAAAGAACTTGACGTGCCAGGCAATGTCCTTCACCCACATCGCCACATGCTCCAGATACGCTTTCATTGCAGTCCTTTCTCGATGCCCTTGATGCACGCCACCAGCGTGCGATTGACCGGCGTGGGCACGCCCAGCCGCTCGCCTTCGCGCACGACGGCGCCGTTGATGAAATCGACTTCGGTGACCGAGCCCTTCTCGAGGCTTTGCAGCATCGAGGCCTTGAAGTCGGCGCCGAGTCCCGCGCCGGCCATGCGCCAGGCATCGACCGGCTCCTCGATCGACAGCGTCACGCCTTTGGCGCGCGCCACCGCCATCGCTTCGGCCACTGCGGCAATGGCGGTAGCTTCGAGCTCCGGCACCGAATACAGGGGACCGTAAGGCAGCCGCGTGATCGCCGAAAGCGCACCGGTGGCGGTGTTGACGAGCAGCTTGTCCCAGATGACGCCGGTGATGTTGTCGCTGACCGTGGTCTTCAGACCGGCACGCTCGAACTCGGCAGCGACGCGCTGCACGCGTTCGCTTCTTTTGTCAGGGTGGCCGCCGCCGGGTTCACCGATCAAGGTGAGCTTGCCCTGCACGCCGGCGCGCACCACGCCGGGCGCGAGGAACACGCCGCCGACATAGGTTTTGCCGGCGAGCAGCCGGGCGCGGCCGACGGCCTTCCCGAGCACCTCTTCGTGGCCGAGGCCGTTCTGCAGCGACATCACGATGGTCTTGTCGCCGACAGCGCTTTTGTAGCCCTCGATCGCCGCTTCGGTGTGGAAGGACTTGACAAGCACGATCACCAGATCGGCCGGTGGCAGGCCACGCGCATCGGTGGCCGCGGCGAGATGGACGACGCACTCGCCGCCGTCAGCGTCGCGCAGCACCAGGCCACGGGCCTTGACCGCATCGACATGCTCGCGCGAGCGGGCGATCAGGGTCACGTCCGAGCCCGCCGCCGCCAGCGTGCCGCCGATGGCGCAGCCCAGCGAGCCGGCGCCGAGGATGTGGATCTTCATAGGCCCAACGATAGACAGTCCACGTCATACAGGCAACGCAATGCACGCAATAAGGTCCACTGCGTTCGACAATACAGACATGCCCACCCGCGACGACCCGCTGCAAGACCCGAAGCTGCTGCGCCTGCTCGATCTGCTGCAGCGCACGCAAAGCGTCACGCGAGCCGCCGAGCTGCTCGGCCAGAGCCAGCCCACGGTCAGCATCTGGTTGTCGAAGTTGCGCCAGTGCCTGGGCGACCCGCTGTTCGTGCGCACGCCCGCCGGCATGCAGCCGACGCTGCGAGCGCAGGCATTGATCGGTCCGGTGCGCGAGGCGCTCGAGGCCTTGCAGCGCCTGTCGCCTCCACCGATCTCATCGCCACGCTGCCGCGGCAGATCGGTGAAGCGCTGGCGGCCGGCGCGGGGCTGGCCGTGCATCCGAGTCCGATCCCGATCGCGCCGTTCACCGTGTATCAGCATTGGCATGCGCGCGCCCATCATGACGCGGCCAACCGCTGGCTGCGCAGCGTGGTGGCGACGCTGTTCCTGAAGCGCGGCGCGCGTAACGTGCGCGATTGACCGCGTGGCACGCGCAGCGCTGAGCGATACTGCGCCGCGTTTCTGTAGGACAGGGCCCATGACTAAGCTGTTATTGCGCATTGCGGCCGTGCTGCTGCTGTCGCTGTCGGTGACTGCACCGCTGCACGCTGCGGGCATCGACCCGGCCACCGTGCCGCCGCGCGAGCCCGCGCCCAACGATCAGTCGGCCTACCGCCGCTTCGAGCTGCCCAACGGCATGAAGGTGCTGCTGCTGTCCGACCCCAAACTCAACGTCGCCTCGGCCTCGGTGGCGGTGGGCGTGGGCAGCCTCGCCGATCCGCCGCAGCGCCCGGGCTTGGCGCACTACCTCGAGCACATGCTGTTCCTCGGCACGGAGAAGTACCCTGCGGTCGAAGCGTTCGGCGAGTACCTGGAACGCAACGGTGGCAGCAACAACGCCTACACCGCGCGCGATCGCACGAACTACCACCTGGAAATCAGGCCGGACGCTTTCGAGGGTGCTCTCGACCGCTTCTCGCAGTTCTTCATTGCGCCCGCATTCACGCCCGAGTTCAATGCGCGCGAAGTCAACGCGGTCAACTCCGAGTTCCAGAAAAATCTCGAGAACGACGAGTGGCGCGAGTTCGCGCTGCGCAACACCGCCTATCGCGAGGGCCATCCGGCGCGCAGCTTCAATATCGGCAGCGTCGAGACGTTGACCGGGACCACGCGCGAGGAACTGCTGGCCTTCTACCAGCGCTACTACAGCGCCAACCGCATGACCTTGTCGCTCACCGGGCCGATGGGCCTGGACCGGCTCGAGGCCTGGGCGCGCACGTTTTTCGCGCCGGTGCTCGATCGCCAGCGCCCCGAGCTGAGTTATCCCGCCGACGTGCTGCCGCCCAAGGCCGCGCTGCGCGTGCTGCGCATGGAGCCGGTCAAGGATCTGCGCCGCATGACGCTGAGCTTTGCGTTGCCGGATTTGCGCGCGCTGGCCGGCAGCAAGCCGGCCGAGTTGATTGCCTTCGTGCTCGGCCACGAAGGCGCCGGCAGCCTGCTCAGCGCCCTCAAGGCCGAAGGCCTGGCGACGGGATTGAGTGCGGCAGCCGAGGCCGACACGCATGACTACGGCTCGTTCGAACTCAGCGTGAGTTTGACGCCGCAGGGATTGACTGAGTACGAACGCGTGCTGGCGATGGTCTTTGCCGGCATCGACCTGCTGCAACGCAGCGGCGTGCCGCCGCACGTGTTTGCCGAACGGCGAACGATGGCAACGCTGGAGGAGCGCTTTCGCGACAAGGGGGAGGGCGCGTCGCTGGCGCTGGCGCTGGCCAACCAGGTGATGGACTACCCGCTCGAGATCGCCGAGCGCGTGCCGTACCTGTGGCTGCGCGAGGATCCGCAGGCCGTGCGCCAAGTGCTGTCTTATCTGCGGCGCGACAACCTGCTCGTCACCCTCGTTGCCAAGGGCGTGCCGGTGGACAAGACCGAGCGCTACTTCGGCACGCGCTACAGCTACATCGAAGACAGCGGCCCGGCATGGGCCGCGCTGGGCAAGCCCGTGGTGTTGGCGGCGCTCGGCCTGCCGCGCCCGAACGTCTTCATCCCGGCGAGCACACGCGTGCGCCCGGTCGAGCCGGCGCGCCTGATCGACGAGCCGGCGCTGAGCCTGTACTACGCGCAAGACGCCGAATTCCAGCGGCCGTATGTCTCGCACCAGATGCGCATCCGGCTGCCGCGCGACAGCGCTTCGTTGCGTCAGGCCACGCTGCTGCGCTTCTATGCGGCCTGCGTCAAGGAGTCGCTCGTCGAGGCGATCTATCCGGCCGCCGAAGCTGGCTTGGGCTTCGAATTCGAGGCCTCGCTCGAAGGCGTGCGCATCGGCATCGACGGCTATGACGCCTCGACCGGCCGCTTGCTCGACGAGGTGATAACGCAACTGCGCGACTGCTCGCTGCCCGCCGAGCGCTTCGCTGCCTTGAAGGACCGGCTGTTGCGCGAGCTGTCGGCTTTCGAACGCGTCGATGCCTACCAGACCTTGGCCGAGTCGCGGCGGCGCGTCGTCCGCGAGTACCACTACCGGCCTGACGAGATGCTGCCGGTTGCGCGCCAACTGACTTTGCCGCAGGTGCAGGCCTTCGCGCGCTCGCTCTACAAGCGCGGCAAGCTCGAGGTCCTCGGCTACGGCAACATCGGCGCGGCCGACGTCGTGGCTGTGGCGCGGCGCGTGAGTTCGGCATTGCGGCTCGCCGCCGTGCCCGACAAGAACCTGCTGCGCCGTCGGCTGCTGGTCCAGCGTGCGGGCCAGACGGTGCGCACCAGCGAGAGCTTGCAGGTCAACAACTCGGCGTTCCGGCGCGAAGTGGCTTTGGGCAACGACAGCCCACAGCTGCGCGCGGCCACGCTGGCGCTGGCGTCGTTTGTCGGGCCGCTGGTGTACAACGAGCTGCGCACGCAGCAGCAGCTCGGCTACATCGTCTCGGGCGGCGCGGGCAGCGAGGGCCGTTCGCAGTTCGCCTACTTCATCATCCAGTCCGGCGACTATCCCGCCGACGAGTTGGAGTCGCGTGCCGACAAGGTGATCGGCGAGCTGCCGGCTCGTCTGCGAGCCCTCGACGACGCGCAGTGGCAGACGATCGTCGCTGGTGTGCGGGCCAAGCTCGAGGAAAAGGACAAGTCGATCAGCGAGCGGGCGCAGCGGCTGTTCGAGCTGGCCTATGAGTTCGGCGGCGACTGGGCGCGCCAGGAAGCGACGGTCGCGGCGCTGTCCGGCTTGACGCGGCAGGCCACCGCGGACTTGCTGGCCTCGGCGCTGCGTTCGGACCAGGCGCGCAATCGGGTCTTTCTCGGCTTTGCCCGAGAGGTTCGGCCGCGCACGCCGCCGGTGGTGAGCTTCAGCGACCCCGGCGCCTGGAAGGCAAGCCAGCGCTACGAGTGAGGCCGCCTCAGCGCCTCTGGTACTGCGTCGCGCCGAACAGAATTTCGCGCGACTTGTCGTCGGTGATCGGCTTGTGGGCCGCGGCCAGCACCTCGACGCCGCGCTTGACGGCCGGGCGCGCGGCGATCTCGTCGAACCAGCCGCGCAGGTGCGGGTAGTCGTTCCAGTCGATGCCCTGGTTCTTCCACGAGCGCAACCACGGAAAGACGGCGATGTCGGCGACCCCATAGGCGGGGCCGCCGAGATACTTGCTCTTCGCCAGGCGCGTGTTCATGACGCCGTACAGGCGCTTGGCTTCATTCGTGTAGCGATCGACCGCGTACTCGATTTTCTCCGGCGCGTAGATGCGAAAGTGGTGCGCCTGGCCGAGCATCGGCCCGACGCCGCCCATCTGGAACATCAGCCACTGCAGCACCTCGTACTTGCCGCGCGTGTCGGCCGGCAGGAAGCGGCCGGTCTTGCCCGCCAGGTAGAGCAGGATCGCACCGGATTCGAACAGGGAGATCGGCTTGCC
>JANMHY010000276.1:0-2053 GCA_031375525.1 Burkholderiales bacterium | reverse complement strand
CGCTTCGAGCGCGCGCAGTATCGCGCGCTGATCCGCGCCCTGAACGCGTTGCGGGCCCGCTATGCAGTGACCGAAGTGGTCGGCCACGAGCATGTGGCGCCTGGCCGCAAGGCCGATCCCGGCGCGCGCTTCGAGTGGCCGTGTCTTGCGCGCGCGCTGCGCGCTCGGCTGGCCACCGCCGACGCGACCACAACAAAATGAATCAATGCGGCGCTATCGGGATACCCCGGACGCCAGTACACTACGGGTAGTGCTTTAATCCACGCTGGACCCCTAGATGTAGTGCTTTTTGTGCACTCACACTCCACCGGCTCTCCACACCTTTTCCACAAGCTTTCAGTTGATTGGCATGTCGGCCTTGCAGGCGGCGCATGCGGGTCAGTGGTTGAACCGTCGCGCCGCTTCTTCAGCGACCGACCCATCGAATCGGAGTTTTCATATGCAGACTGTCGTCACCAGCCCGACGCAAAGCCAGCCGCTCGCCGCAGAGATGGCCGGCAGCGCCAAATCCAGCGCCAGCGCTTACCAGGGCTACCAGATCATCCGCCGCAACGGCGCCGTCGTGGTCTTCGAGCCGAACAAGATCGCGGTGGCCTTGATGAAGGCGTTTCTCGCTGTGCACGGCACGCAGGGCGCGGCGTCGGCGAGCGTGCGCGAGACCGTCGAAGGCCTGACGGAAGCGGTCGTGCGCGCGCTGCTGCGCTCGCGTCCCGGCGGCGGCACGTTTCACATCGAAGACGTGCAGGACCAGGTCGAACTCGGCTTGATGCGCGGCGGCCACCACGAAGTCGCGCGCGCTTACGTGCTCTACCGCGAGCGCCGCTCGCAGGAGCGGGCCAAGCAGGCCAAGGTCGAGGTCAAGCCGGCGGCGTCGGCGTTGACGGTCATCGACCGCGGCCAGCGCGTGCCGCTCGACGAGGCCAAGCTGCAAGGGCTGATCGAGTCGGCCTGCTCGGGTCTCGGCGCCGACGTCAAGCCGGATCCGATCCTGGCCGAGACGCGGCGCAACCTGTACGACGGTGTGCCGATCGACGAGGTCTATAAGGCTTCGATCCTGGCCGCGCGGACGATGATCGAGAAGGAGCCGGCCTACACCCGCGCCACCGCGCGCCTGCTGCTGCACACGATCCGCCGCGAGATCCTCGGCGAAGAGGTGTTGCCGGCACAGATGGCGACGCGCTATGCCGAGTACTTCCCGGGCTTCATCAGACGAGGCATCGACGCCGAACGGCTCGACGCCAAGCTCGCCGACTACGACCTGGCCAAGCTCGGCGCGGCGCTGAAGGCCGAGCGCGACTTGCAGTTCGACTACCTCGGCCTGCAGACGCTGTACGACCGCTACTTCCTGCACATCGACGAGGTGCGCATCGAGATGCCGCAGGCGTTCTTCATGCGCGTGGCGATGGGCCTGGCGCTGAACGAAATCAACCGCGAAGCGCGGGCGATCGAGTTCTATGAAGTGCTGTCGAGCTTCGACTTCATGAGCAGCACACCGACGCTCTTCAACAGCGGCACGCAGCGCTCGCAGCTGTCGAGTTGTTATCTGACGACGGTGGCCGACGACCTCGACGGCATCTATGAAGCGCTGAAGGAAAACGCGCTGCTGTCCAAGTTTGCCGGCGGCCTGGGCAACGACTGGACCAATGTGCGCGCCCTCGGCTCGTACATCAAAGGCACCAACGGCAAGAGCCAGGGCGTCGTGCCGTTCCTGAAGGTCGTCAACGACACCGCGGTCGCGGTCAACCAGGGCGGCAAGCGCAAGGGCGCGGTCTGCGCGTACCTGGAAACCTGGCACCTCGACATCGAAGAGTTCCTGGAGCTGCGCAAGAACACCGGCGACGACCGCCGGCGCACGCACGACATGAACACCGCGAACTGGATTCCGGATCTGTTCATGCGCCGCGTCATGGACGGCGGCGACTGGACGCTGTTCTCGCCGTCGACCTGCCCCGACCTGCACGACAAGTTCGGCAAGGCGTTCGAAGTCGCCTACACGGCTTATGAAGCCAAGGCCGACCGCGGCGAGATCAAGCTCTTCAAGCGCATGCCGGCC
>JANMHY010000219.1:0-7070 GCA_031375525.1 Burkholderiales bacterium | reverse complement strand
ATCGCCGTACCCGGACCGCATCGTCAGCAAACCCGGCTTCGAAAAAGAACTCGCCAAGCGCACGCTGACGAATCTCTACAACCAGCGCCCGGCTTGGCTCGCGCAGGCACACGACATACTCGATGTCGCCGTGGCCGCGGCCTATGGCTGGACCGACTACACGCCCTCGATGCCCGACGACGAGATCCTGCGGCGGCTGTTGGCGTTGAACCGTGAGCGCAGCGCGGCAACGCCGTGAAGGCGGGCCTGCTCACCGCAGCAGTTGCATGCCCAAGCGTTTCGCGGCCCTGGCATCGAAGGTCACGACCGCGGCTTTGCGATCCGCCGCCAGACTGACGATCAGGCAGTCGTGCAGATCGACGCCGCCCTGGGCATAGCGCTGTGAAGCGGTCTTGACGGCCTGCGCGTCCTGCAATTGCAGTGACGATGCGTCCACCAGGTCGTCGAGGATGCCGGCCACGGTGGCGGCATCGGCGCCGTAGCGGCTCTCCATCACCCACACCGTTTCGATCAGCGTGATCAGGCTGACGAAGCCGCGGTTCGACGGCCCGAGTGTCTTTTCGATCAGACGCGTCGCCAGTGCCGATTGCCGCGCGTCGTCTTGCGCGAGAAAACGCACCAACACGTTGGTGTCGAGCGCAATCAACGGGCGCTGCCGATGCGGGCGCGCCGCTCGGCGATGCTGCGGTTCATATTGTCCACCGACACAGGCGCATCAGGTGCCGCCAGCCGGCCCTTCAGGCGGCGCACGTCACCGGCGGCGGCGAGCAGCCGCACGCCATCCTCGTCGAGCCGGAAGCGCAACACGGAGCCTTGCGTGAGGCCGAGGCGCTTGCGCACGTCGGCGGGAATGACCACCTGCCCCTTGCTGGACAGCTTGGCCGAGAGCTCTTGGATTTTGGGCATGACACGCGCCGTCGAAATGAGGTAAGACAGTATGCCTTACCCTGCGGCTGCGCTCTGCGTGCCCTTGGTCGGTGCGAACAACTACAGCGACGCAATGCCCTCGCGCACCGCATATCGCGTCAGTTGCGCCACCGAATGCAGGCCCAGCTTGCGCATGATGTTGCGGCGGTGGACCTCGACCGTGGCGGCGCTGATGCCCAGCCGCGTGGCGATCGATGGCGTGCGCTGGCCTTCGGCGATCAGGCCCAGCACCTGGCGCTCGCGCGTGGCGAGTCGCTGTACCGCATCGACAGGGCGCCCTGAGGGCGTGATGAGCCGGTGCTGCCGCTGCGCCGCGGCCAGTTGCGCGATGGTGGCTTGCAGCCGCCTCGACGCGCACTCGGCGTCGCGGCGCAACTCGTCGTTGGCGCGCTCCAGCTCGCGCAGGCGCAGCGCGCTGCGTCGGCAGACCGTGCAGTTGTGGTCCAGGCAAGGGCGCAGCGGCTGTGACGCGGCCGGTGTGAGGGCCTGGAGCGGGATCGCCATCGCGGGGCCTGCGATCGATCACCGAGACTGCGGCCGCGTTGCGCGTGGCGCGCGCGGCGCAGGCGCAAGCCCTTCATGCGCCAACAGCAAGCGGCCGATGTCCTGTGCCCGCAACGCGGCGTTCTTGTCGCCTTCGCCGGCAGCGACGATCGAGCCTTTCATCAAAATGTGCCACTGGCGCGCGAAGTCATCGCCATCGCGCACGCCGGCCTGCTCGGCTAGGCCGCGCAGGAACTTTCGTATCTCGGCCAGGTGGTGCACCGAGGCCACGCGCACCGGATGCGCCTTGCCATCGGTTTCGAGCAGGATGTTGATGAAGCTGCAGCCTTCGAAGTCGGCGCGGCGAAACCACTTGTCGAAGACATCGAAGATGGCGAGCAGGCGTTCGGCGGCATCGGTCGTGCAGCGCTCGACCTCGGTCTGCAGCCAGGCCCGCGTCCAGAGTTCTTCGCGGCGGCGCATGAAGGCCAGCGCGAGGTGGTTCTTCGACGGGTAGTGGCGGTACAGCGTCATCTTGGCCACGCCCGAGCGGGCCACCACTTCATCGACGCCGACGCCGCGCACGCCGCGGCGCGAGAACAGCTCGTAGGCGCTTTGATCGATGCGCTCGCGGGCGCTCGCGGCGCGCGGCGCGGTAACCGTTTTCGAAGCACTCGCTGGCATGCAACGGCTCCCGATCGATCCCGTAGGGGGTGGCGCAACAAGACGCTCGTGTCTTGTCGAGCTGTCCGCGCCATCCCTGCGGTAAAGGTAGACGATACAGACCGGTCTTTCAACCGCGGCCGAACAGGGTATGCGCTAGTGCCGACTACCGGAGACCGTGTATTCCAGCGCCTCGCCGCGCTGCCTAGGATCGTCAGCTCACCGATTGGAGACAAACACCATGACCTACGATCCCCGCACCCTGACCGGTATCCCGACCGAACCCGTCGGCTCGCTGCCGCGGCCGATGAAATTGCAGGAGGCCTATCGCGATTACGACAACGGCCGCATTCAGCTCTCGCAACTCGAAGCATTGCAGGAAGAAGCGGCCAAGGACTCGATCCAGCGCATGGAAGCCACCGGGGCGCCGATCATTTCCGACGGCGAACAGCGCTGGTCGAGCTTTGCCACCTACCCCGTCACCGACACGCTGGCCGGCACCGGCCTGGCCAAGAACCTCGGCGGCGGCGGCCAGTACTTCGCGATCTTTGCCGACGGCCACAACCGCCAGTTGCCCAAGCTCACCGGTGGCCCGTTCAAGTACAAGGCTTACGCAGCGGACTCACTGAAGAAGTCGATCAAGCTGGCCAGCAAGCCGATGAAGCAGGCCGTGATCGCGCCGTCAATGCTGGCCCTGCTGTACCCGCTCGACGAAGACGTGCCGGGCTACACGCGCACGCAATTCGAGAGCGACCTGGTCGATGAATGCGAGCGCGACATCCGGCAGGCGTTTGCTGCCGGCGCGGTGCGCGTCTCGGTCGATTTCACCGAAGGCCGCCTGGCCTGCCGCAACGACTCGCGCAACCCGTGGACAGGGCGGCAGATGCTCGGCCATTTCATCGAGTTGAACAACCGCGTCTTCGATCGCTTCACGGCCGACGAGCGCCGAAACATCGGCGTGCACACCTGCCCTGGCGGCGACTGCGATTCGGTGCATTCGGCCGACGTGCCCTACAACTCGCTGCTGCCGAGCCTGTTCCAGATCGACGCCGGCTACTTTCTGATTCAGTTGAAGAGCGAGCGCAACCAGGAGCAGGTTTACAAGGACATCGCGGCCAGCCTGCGCGGCGATGCCAAGGGGGTCAAGCAGATGGCCTACATCGGCGTCACCAACCCGGGCAATCCGCGTGTGGAGTCGGCGCAAGAGGTTTGCGACCAACTGGTGGCGGCGGCCAAGTTCATTCCCAAAGACCAGCTCGGCTCGACCGACGATTGCGGCTTCTCGCCGTTCTCGATCGACGTCAAGCCCAATCACGGCTCGCCCGACTTCGCCCGCGACGTGGCCTTCCAGAAGATCACGTCGCGCATCCAGGGCACCAAGATGGCCGCCGAGGTGCTGGGCATCCGTTGACTGCAACCCAGACGCGCTGCACCTGGTGCGGCTACGTTTACGAGGCCGCCGCCGGTGATCCGGCGCACGGCGTCGCGCCGGGCACGCCGTTCGATGTGCTGCCCGAGACTTGGTGCTGCCCGGACTGCCGCGCACCGCAAGCCGACTTCGTGGCCACAGAGGGTTTGGCTTTTCCGCAGCGAAAGCGTGTGGCATGACCAGCGCTGAAGCGGCCCTGCTCGAGGCGCCACAGGCGCCGGCCGTTGTTGCCGTGCCCGCCTCGCCGCCGTTTCGCTTCTACGACAACCGGCAGAAGTACCTGGCCTTCGTCAACACCTGCAACGAGAAGGCGGCGGTGGCCGCGCGCGCCGCGCTCGAGTTGAAGCAGTTGCATCCGTCGCCGCCGAGCCTGCGTTTGTTCGATGCCGGCATGGGTGACGCCACCGTGCTGTCGCGGCTCATGCGCAGCACGCACCGCCAGTTCCCGACAGTGCCGCTGCTGGTGGTGGCCAAGGAGATCAGCCTCGAAGACGTGCGCCTCGGCCTGGAGAAGATGCCCGACCGTTTTTTCGAGCACCCGCACACGGTGCTCGTCATCACCAACCTCAACTATTCGGAGGCGCCGCGCCTGATGCCGCAGAACGTCACTGCGGCTGCTGCGCTGAACTGGCAGACGGTGCGCCTGCATGGGCACTCGGCGCACGAGTACGAAGAGCAGATCGAAGCGCTCGGGCCGATGCTCTCGCACGGCTGGCAGACGCAGCCGAGTGCGAAGACCGGCAACCCGGTGTATGCGCGGCCGACCGTGCTGGTGGTCTATCGCGAAGACCACCAGTTCCTGCTCGATGCAGTGATCCCGAAGCCCGGCCAGACGCTCGGCCACTACGACCTGATCCTGGCCTCGCAGCCCTGGCGCGCGCGCACCTCGGCAACGTTCAAGGCGCAGAAGATCCTGGCGCCGCTGACGCGCAGCCTGGCGCCGGGCGGGCGCATGCTGACGATCCAGTCCCGCGGCGACGATCCGGCGCTCGAGATCGTGCGTGCGCTGTGGCCCGGTGAATCGCCGTTTCTGGTCAACCGCCACGAGTTGCTGCAGGCCTTGAAGGGCGAGCTCGGCCACGAGGCGCGCGAGTTCACGCTCGCCTCGCCGCCGGACGACAAGTCGCTGTTTCGCTATCACATGCACACGCTGCCGTCGGAGATCGGCGAGCGCGTCGGCACGTCGACGTTGTTCGCGGCCTGGAACGCGGCCATCTACGTCAACCAGATAGCCGACGAGATGCTCGACGCCGTGGTCACCAGCGGCGCTTATCTCGAAGCGACGCAAGCCGTGTTGAAAAAACATGGCGGGCTGTGGTTCAACGACGAGTCCTTCGTCGTCTCGCGGCGGCGTCATTGATGTCCGCCGTGACCGAACACAACGCCGACCGCCTGGCCGTGTGCAGCGCCGACCTGATGGTCAACGGCTCGCTCGAGATGAGCCCCGATCGCAGCGCCGATGCGGCAGCCATTGCCGCGCTGCTGCCGGCCAACACGCGCGTCTATGTCAACCACCTGCCGCGCCACGGCCTGGCGCAGACGTTCACGGCACTGGCCAGCGCGCGTGCGGCCGGGCTCGACCCGGTGCCGCACATCGCTGCGCGACGCGTCACGTCGCGCAACGAGCTGGCCGAGTTTCTGGTCAAGGCGGTGCGCGAGGCCGGCGTCACCAAGGCGCTGCTGATCGGCGGCGACGATGAGCAGCCGCTCGGCCCCTACGCCGATGGCATGGCGGTGCTGCGCGAACGCATCCTCGGCGACTGCGGCTTGCGCGAGGTTGCGCTGCCGGGCTACCCCGAGGGTCACCCGCGCATTCCTCAAACAGCGCTCGATCAGGCTTTGCAGGGCAAGCTGGCGCTGGCGCGCGCGCAGGGTCTCGACGTTTCCATCGTCACCCAGTTCTCGTTCGCGCCGTCGCGCATCGTCGAGTACTGCAGCGAACTCGCGCGCAAGCTGCCCGAGGTGCCGGTCTATGTCGGCATGGCCTGGCCCACCGACGCCGCCACGCTGCTGCGCTTTGCGCAGCGCTGCGGCGTCACCGCCTCGCTGCGCGCGATGGGCGCGCAGGGCATGGGCGCCGTGCGTTTGTTCATGCACACCGAGCCGAGCGAGCAGTTGAGCGCCGTCGCGCAATACTGCCTGCGCCATCCGGACTGCAATGTCGTCGGTGCGCACCTGTTCAGCTTCGGCGCCGCGGCCAAGTCGGCGGCGTGGATGAACCGCGTGATCACGGCGCAGCGCGCGCCGGCTTGAGATCGCGGTGGGGTTGCCGACAGCTCTGTAATACAGAAGTGATACAGTTTGGCCACCGGCCAACTTTGGAGCACACCATGTCCGCCACATCGATCCGATTGCCTGAGGACATCAAGGCCCTGGTGGGCGAGGTGGCCGAGCGTGCCGGCAAGACGCCGCACGCTTATCTGCTGGAGGTGGTGGCAGAGCGTGTAAAGGCTGATGCAGCGCGTGACGAGTTCGAAGGGGTTGCTGAGGAACGTTGGCAGCGCTACCTGCGTGACGGCAAGACCATCCCTTTCGACGAGATGCGCCAATACCTGCTGGATCGTGCGGCTGGGCGCAAGGTGAAAGCACCGCGCGCGCGCAAGCTCAAGGGTTGACTGCGGCGTGGCTCGCATCGAATTCGGACAAGGCGCGAACGAAGACTTCGACCGCATACTGGCGCACTTGGCTGCGTACGGCGCCAAGGATGTCGAAGAGCGCATCGCACAGATTGCCGAGGCTTGCGGGCTGTTGGCCACGCACCCGTTGATCGGCAGGGCTCGTCCCGACAAAAAACGCGAGCTCGTCATCGGCTCGGGCGTTAGGGGCTATGTCGCGCTGTATCGCTTCGTCAAGGAGAGCGACCTCGTGCTGATCCTGGCGATCCGGTCGCAACGGGAAGAGGGGTTTGCGCGAGGGCTGTGAAAACGACGACGGGCGACTGCCGTCGCCCGCTGTCTCGTCTTCAGACTGCTTTTGTCAAATGCCCGCTGCTGCCTTCAGTGCGGCTGCCTTGTCTGTCCTCTCCCAAGTGAACTCCGGCTCCTCGCGCCCGAAGTGCCCATACGCCGCCGTCTTCTCGTAGATCGGCCGGCGCAGGTCGAGCATTTCGATGATGCCGCGCGGGCGCAGGTCGAAGTGCTCAGCCACCAGCTTGGACAACTTGTCGTCGCTGATCTTGCCGGTGCCTTCGGTATAGACGGTGATGTTCATCGGCCGCGCCACGCCGATCGCGTACGCGACCTGGATCTGGCACTGCCGCGCCAGCCCGGCGGCGACGATGTTCTTGGCGACATAGCGCGCGGCGTAGGCGGCCGAGCGATCGACCTTGGTCGGGTCCTTGCCCGAGAACGCGCCGCCGCCGTGCGGGCAGGCGCCGCCGTAGGTGTCGACGATGATCTTGCGCCCGGTCAAACCGCAGTCGCCCTGCGGGCCGCCGATGACGAAGCGGCCGGTCGGGTTGATCAGGTACTTCGTCTCCTTCAGCCACTCCTTGGGCAGCACCGGCTTGATGATCTCTTCGATGATCGCCTCGGTGAAAGAAGCCTTCATCTTCTTGGCGGTCTCGCTC
>JANMHY010000201.1:0-2074 GCA_031375525.1 Burkholderiales bacterium | reverse complement strand
GCCGGGTGCGGGCTGCGCGCGTAGGGCAAGTCGAAGACGAAATCCATCTCCGCCGTGGTCAACGGGATGGGCGGCGGTGTGATCCACACATCACGTGAGGTGGCACCCTCGCCATGCGCCTGCACGAGAGCGCGGGCGTTGCCGGGGTTCGTCTCCAGGTGCAACACGCGGTTGGCATGCGCATAGAGCACGGCGTCGGACTTCACTTGCTCGTAGGCCGGAATGCGGATCACGGTCTTGTCGCGCGGCGGCAGCTTGACGGCGCCGGTCTTGCGTGAGGCCGGCATCGCGATCACGGCTTGCACAGCACCGCTTTCCTTCGTGCACTCAGCGCCTTTGCTTTGCGCCACTTCTTCGGTCGTCAAGTACGGATTGATGTGATCGTCGATGCGCCCCGGCAAATCGACCTCGGTCGAATCGATCTCCATGAAGCCCTGCGGCGCATGGGCATCACGCACCATGAACGCCGTGCCGCGAACATCGGTGATCGTCTCGATCGGCTGCTTCTTGGCCAGCCGGTGCGCGATCTCGATGATCGCGCGCTCGGCGTTGCCATAGACCAGCAGATCGGCCTTGCTGTCGGCGAGCACCGAGCGCCGCACCTTGTCCTGCCAGTAGTCGTAGTGCGCGATGCGGCGCAGGCTGGCTTCGATGCCGCCGATGACGATCGGCACATCCTTGAACGCTTCCTGCACGCGCTGCGTATAGACCAGCGTCGCCCGGTCCGGCCGCTGGCCGCTGACGTCGCCCGGCGTGTAGGCATCGTCGCTGCGGATTTTTCTGTCAGCCGTGTAGTGGTTGATCATCGAATCCATGTTGCCGGCGGCGATGCCGAAGAACAGCGTCGGCCGGCCAAGCGCGCGAAACGATTCGAGGCTGTTCCAGTCCGGCTGCGCGATGATGCCGACGCGAAAGCCCTGCGCTTCCAACACACGCCCGATCACCGCCATGCCGAAGCTCGGATGATCGACATAGGCATCGCCGCTGACGATGATCACGTCGCACGCGTCCCAGCCGAGCGTGTCCATCTCGGCGCGGCTCATCGGCAGAAACGGCGCCGGGCCGAAACGCTTGGCCCAGAACGGCCGGTAGCCGGTCAGCGCGCGTGTCGGGGTGGGGGCAGGAAGGACAACAGTGTTCACACGCCTATTGTCCCCTCTACACTGCGCCCTCTTCGAAAACCCCACACCATCATGGCCGAGGACACTGTCAAGAAGCCCGAAGACGAGGCGAAGAAAGAGCGCGAGAAAAAGGCCGTCGAAGGGCGGCTGGCGCAATCGCCCATCGTCTCCAAGGGCAGCGTGAAGACAGCCAAAGGCGACAAGCTCGGCTACCTCGCCACCTGCGAGTACCTGCCCGTTGTCAAACACGCCTTCGGCAACGAGCGTGGCGAGCCCGAAGCGGCGATCTTCGCCACCGCGTATGAGGTCGAAGGCGCCGCTGCGGCGACACGGCCGGTGTGCTTCGCCTTCAACGGCGGGCCGGGCTCCTCATCGGTGTGGCTGCACCTGGGCGCACTCGGCCCCAAACGCGTCGTCGTGCCCGACGACGGCAGCATGCCGACGGCGCCGTATGCGGTGAGCGACAACCCGCTGACCTGGCTGGCGCATTTCGATCTGGTCTTCATCGACCCGCCGCACACCGGCTGGTCGATCGCCGCCGGCGACGAGGCGCGCAAGACCTTGCTCTCGGTCGATGGCGACGTGGCCGCGCTCGCTGAAGTGATGCGCGGCTGGCTGACGCGCCACAAGCGCTGGGGCTCGAAGGTCTATCTCGCCGGCGAAAGCTACGGCACCACACGCGGCGCGGCGCTGGCCGATGCGCTGCTGAACTCGAACGTGGCGCTGGCCGGTGTGATCCTCGTCTCGTGTGCGATGGACATTCAAAGCGTGTTCTTCTCGCCGCGCAACGACCTGCCCTACGCCACCTTCCTGCCGGCGCTGGCCAACGTGGCGCAGTTCCACGGCAAGTTGAAAGGCGCGCTCGGCGCGTCGTCGCAAGCCGCGCGCGAAGCGGCCGAGGCCTTCGTCGCCGAGGACTACCTGCGCGCGTTGCACGCCGGTGCGCGCTTGTC
>JANMHY010000192.1:0-6548 GCA_031375525.1 Burkholderiales bacterium | reverse complement strand
ATCGGCGAAACGCGGTCGCCATCCCGGCACCCGCGGCGACGGGGCCGGCGGCGGCATCGCCAACGCGGTCTGCTGCATGTGCTCGGTGCGAACGATGGCCCGGGCCAGCCGGCGCGAAAGCAACGGCAGGTGCAGCGGCCGCGCACGCCCGACGCGGTGCGCGAAGTCATCCATGAAGTCCTCGAACGAAGCGGCGTGGCCATCAGTGGCGTACCAGGTCTTGCCCGCCTTGCCAGCCCGGGCCGCCGCCAGCAGCGCGGAAGCGGCGTCGGTTTGATGCAGGTGATGCTGCAGCGCGTCGGCATCACCGGACCAGTAAGGCCGGCCCAGACGGAATGCCGTTCGATAGGCTCGCAGATCGGCACTGTGCGGACCGTACAGATAGCCCAGGCGCACGACGCACGCCGGCAGCGGGCCGGCCAGCACCATCGCCTCGGATTCGAGGATGCCGGCCACGCACGATTGCAGGGGCTCATCCAGCTTGGCGCCCCGCTCGACGGCGCGAACGAAGGCAAAGCTCGCGTGTATGAACAGGCAAGCACCCGCGGCCTCGGCCGCGCGCAGTGCGCGCCGCGTGGTGCCCGGCATCGTGCGCGCAAAGTCCTTCCACGCGTGCCCGTCGTGCAGGAGCGTATTGGCCTGCTGGCCGGAAACGTTGACGTGGACCGAGGCGTCGGGACCGCGCGCCGGCATCCTCGCCAAAACGCGGCCCAGTTCAGAGCGGACGCCAGTGATCGACAGCTTCATTCGATCCGCGCGTCCCGTCGCGGATCAGCCCTCGTACTTGAACGACAGCGAAACCCGCGCGCGATAGGCGACGACCTTGCCGTCCTCGATCTTCATGTCGAGCTTGCCGACTTCGGCGATGCGCAGGTCGCGCAGTGTCGTCGCAGCGGTCTCGACGGCGTTCTTCGCAGCGTCCTCCCACGAGACCTTGCTCGTGCCGATGACGTCCGTAACGCGGTAGACGGTGGAGTCGGGAGTTTTCTTCTTGGCCATGTTCATCGCTCCTTCAGGATGAGGGTCGCGACAGGGGAAGTCCATGTCGTGACGCGACCATCATAGGCGCGTGCTCCATGCGGTCGTGGCCGACCGATCTGGAGTCGCCACGAAGGCGGTTGCGCCGAGACAGGCCTCGGATCGTTTCCGGCGACCCGACGGTCGTTGTCGGGTGCCGGCCATAACCTGGCGGTAGAGATTCAACCCAGCAGCGGTCGATCGATCAGCACCGCGAACGTGGTTAGCATCCGAAGATGCTTTGCCTGCAGTTCCTCCTTTGCGGGGACTTTCTTTTCGCGGATGATCTTGATCAGTGCGCGTCGGAGTAGCTCAAGCGACGCAAGCAGATCGTCATGTGTGTGCTTCGGCGCCCCGTGTGCCACAGCAGACCGCGCATCGTAGAGCTTCAAGACTCGCTTGTGCTCGGCCACGCGCTCGGGTCCCGGCGGCTTCATGTACGCGGCGATCAGGGCGGACACTCGAAACCGAAGCTCGGTGGTTGAGCCGGTAAAGAGTGCTTCAAGTGCGCCCCGCACTGACACGAGCCCGAGAGCGGAGCTTTGGTGGGTCTGCGCGCTCTCCATCGCGTCCATGCCAAGCCGAAAGGCGGCGTTGCTTTCGAGTAGGTCCAGGGCGTCTTCCCAGTGTCGCTGCACCCACTCGAGTGCCTCTATTGGATCTTGCTCTGTAGCCGGACAGAGTTGAAAGTACCAACATGACGTTCGACATGATGTGCGCGTAGGTAGAGGTCAGCGTAATGCCGTGACCGAGTTCCACGGTTACATCACCGATTTTCAGTGCACTGAGGGCGGCGCAAACCGGCTGAGAAGCTCGCTCCATGCATGCATTTTCTCCCCGGCAGCTTCGTGTTGCTCTGAGGTCCGCAACGGGCGATAGGGAGCCATCGGATTGCTGCATCGGCACCCAACCTCGCATCAGACCGTCGAACAGCTCGACAAATGGTCGTGCACGATCACGCCCTCGTGTTCCGGCACCGGCCGCTGCCACGGTGCGTCCGCGATGCACTCGCGCGCGTCGATCAGCCCGGCCTCGCGGCGCGCGCGGATGCCCGCGGCCGTGAAGTCGATGTCCTTCGTGTGATCTTCGGCGGCCAGGCGCGGCGCGAGCAGGCGCACGATGTGCATCGTCGTCTTGCAGCCCCAGCCGGCCAGCTCGCGCACGGCCGCCGTGTCGCGTTGCGACGGCGGCAGGTGCTGCACCAGCTCACCGATGACATGGCGCAGGCGGTGAATCTGCTGCTGGCGCGCGATGTGGCTGTCGGCGCGGCTGGCGTACTGGATGTCTTTCTGCCGGCCCATCACCTGCCAGATCGAATCGGGCGCCGCACCTTGCGGGTTCCACAACTGCACCGCGAAGATCAGCGCGTCGCGGCGCGGGTTGTCGTCGAGCACGGCTTCGATCGGCGTGTTGGAGTAGATGCCGCCGTCCCAGTACAGCTCCTTGCCGACGCGCACCGCGGGAAACGCCGGCGGCAGCGCGCCTGAGGCCATGATGTGCTCGATGCCGAGCGTTTCATGGCGGCTGTCGAAGTAGCGCATGCGGCCGCTTTCGACGTTGACCGCGCCCACGGTCAGGCGCGAGGCGCCGCGCGCGATGCGATCGAAATCGACATGCGCGCGCAGCGTTTCGGCCAGCGGCGACGTGTCGTAGTACGCGGCGTGCTCTGCACCCAGCGGGGCGTGCGTGCCCCACACTGCAGCCAGGTTCGGCGCAAAGAAGCCGGGCACGCCGTTGGCCACCACGGCGAGGTTGGCCAGCGGGTTAAGCACACCGGGTTCGAACGGCAGGTGCGACAGCGGTGAGCGCCAGCGCAGCGTGTCCCAGAACGCGTTCAGGCGCTCGACGCGGTGCTCAGGTTCGTTGCCGGCGATCAGCGCGGCGTTGATGGCGCCGATCGACGTGCCGATGATCCAGTCGGGCTCGATGCCGGCTTCGTGCAGGGCCTGCACAACGCCGACCTGGTACGCGCCGAGCGCGCCGCCGCCTTGCAGCACGAGCACGGTTTGCGGCCGTGACGGCGTCGCAGCTTTTTTCTTAGTGGGCATCATTCGCTCCAGGTTGTGCCAGCGCGATCACGCGCCGATGGACTTGTTCTGTGGCTTGCAGGTACGACTCTTGCGCATCGCGCAAAGTGTCGAAGGCTTCGCGCAGGGTAGCAATCTGACTCGATTGCAGTTGCGCGAGTTCGGTCAACAGCGTTTCGGTGACGCGCCACAACCCGATCGTGCTGCGTTCGATGTGGCCGCGCGCCAGGCCGAGCATGCGGTCTGCCGTGTTGGCGCTGAGTTCGAAACTGCACCAACTCGCGCGCCAGGCGTCGTCGAGTTGATTGAAGCGCAGCGGCGTGGCCAGGCGTGCTTGGGCGAGCAGCGCATCGGCGGCCGAGCGGTTCAGGCCGGCGGTGGTCTGCACGTTGGCGATCATCGCTTCGGCCAACAGCCGCGCCAGCAGGGCGGCCTGGCGTGAGGGTATGGCTTCCATGGGCGCGGCTTTCAGCGCTTGTCGGTGACAGCACTGGTGATCGACGCGACCACGCCGCTGGCGGTCTTGAACTGCTCGCCGCGGTTGGTGATGCCGTGGCGCTGCGCGATCCAGTTGAAGTCGGTGTACACGGCCCAGACGTCGCCGCGCTCGTCTTCGGTGACGAGCAGGCGCACCGGCCAATCCAAGCCGGCTTCGGCGCGTGCGGTGATGAACTGCGTGCCCAGCGGCGGGTTGCCGAATTCGAGCAGCGTCGAGCGGTGCAGTGCAATGCCGGCGCCCTTTGCGAGCTGCGACTGATCGATCTCGGCAAAGAAGCGGATGCCTTTGGTGGCGATGTCGGCCTTCAGGCGCGCGATCGTTTCATCGACGTTGTAGGCGCTCTTGACGCGGACAACGCCGTCGGTCGTGGTGGTTTGCGCGAGCGTGCTGCCGAGGCAGGCGGCGAGCAGGGCGGCGGCGAGGAAGCGGGGCAGGGCGGTCTTGGTCATGGCGTTGTCTCCAGAGGCAGGGCGGGGGTGGATGCGGGGCGCTGCCAGGGCCAGCGTCCGTCGAGTTCGAGGGCGAGGCTCCAGCTCAGAAAAGTGCGGATGACGACGAGCGTGGCCAGCACCGCGAGGCCGCCCATCGTCGGCGCCAGCGTGACGCTGCGCACGATGTCGGCGGCGACCAGCACTTCGAGGCCGAGCAGGATCGCGCGGCCGATGTCGTGGCGCAGGCGCAGGAAGCGTTCTTGTCCTTGTCGTGCGCTGCGTGCGAAGGCGAGCAACAGGCCGGCGATCAGCAGCGCGACGCCGGCGACTTCGAGCGCCGCGCCGAGCGTGTCGATCAACTCGTGCGTCATCACGTGGCCCGCCGTTCATGGAGGTGGCCGGCGAGCGCAGCGGCGAGTGCCAGCGCGATGCCGATGACGACGACGGCGGCCGGCCAGCCGAAGCGCTCGAAGACGCTGCCGACGATGGCGGCGCCGGCCAGGCCGCCGCTGAAGTAGCTCGCCAGGTACAGGCCGCTCGCCGCGCCCGGGTCATGCGTGGCGCTGCGGCCGACGAAGCCGGTGGCGGTGGCCTGCGCGTAGAAGGTGCCGACGCCGACGAGCGCCAGGCCGACGATCACGGCCGCCAGATACGGCAGCACGAGCAGCGGCAGGCCGATGCCGGCTAGCGCGAGCGCGACGCGAAAGCTGCGTGCCGCGCCGAAGCGCGCGACACCGCGGCCGGCCAGCGGCGTGGTGATCAGCGCCGGCGCGAAGACGAAATAGACGAAGCCGAGCGACATCGGCGCCAGCGCGATCGGCGGTGCGCGCAGCACGAAGTTGACATAGGTGAAGGCGCCGATGAAGGCGAACAGCAGCAGGAAGCCGATGGCGAAGCTGGCGCGCAAGGCAGGCTGGCGCAGGTGGTCGCGCAACGCGGCGAGCGACGATGCAGCTTGCATCGTTGCCGGCATCGGCATCGCCATCGACGGTTGCAACGCGAACCAGGCGAGCACGGCGCCGGCCAGATTCATCGCCGCGAAGACCTGGAAGTTGGCGGCCAGGCCGAAGTGATCCGCCACCGCCGCCGAGAACAGGCGGCCGAACAGGTTGCTCGCCACGTTGCCGGTGATGTAGGCCGCGAACGCGCCGGCCGCGGCAGCCTTGCTGCAGTGCTCGGACAGGTACGACAGCGCGAGCGCAAAGGCAGCCGACATCGCCAGGCCTTGCACGATGCGCAGCGCCGAGAACGTGGCGAGGTCGGGCGCGTAGGCGAGCAGCAGCGTCGGCACCGACAGCAGCGCGAGTGCGAGTGCCACGCCGCGGCGGCGGTCGATGCGCATGCCGAGCAACGCCATCGCCAGCGCCCCGGCCGCCATGCCGAAGGTGCTGGCGTTGACGGCCAGGCCCATCGCCGCGGCGCCGACGTGATAGTGCGCGGCGAGTGACGGCAGGATGGCCTGTGTCGCGAACAGATCGACGAGGGTCAGCAACGCCATCAGCGCGATCGCGGTGTTGCGCCACAGCGCGCGGCCGGCGTCGTCGGGCGACGAGGCCGCGTTCATGGCAATGACGTTCTGTTGCGACATGGCCCGCTCCTCACATCATCTTTTCGTTCTTCTTGTCTTCGGCGCGGAAGAGATCGAACGAGTGGATGACCACCGGCGCCGTGCCGTGGTTCTTCCACCAGTGCTGGGTCGGGTTGCGCTCGGCGGTGACGTCGCCGGCCTTGTGAACGATCGGCACGGCGCAGGTGCTGGCGTACTCGGTGATCTCGCCGCTGGAGATCAGGATCAGGGCAGGGCGGTCGCCGTGCGCATGCCACGGCACGACGCCACCGGCGCCGATTTCGAGCAGGCGGGCGCGGAACAGGCGGCCCTGGATGGCCACGGGCTCCTTCGCCAGTTCGGTCGAGGTGATGACCTTGTCGGTCACCGCCTTGGCCGGCTCGGCGGCCGACATCGGCTGGCCCTTGCCATCGGGCACGACCTTGTCGGCCGGGCATTCGCCGGCTTGTGCAGCGACGGAGACGAACGCTGCGATCGCTGCCAGTGCGGCGATGGCGATCAGGCGGCGTTGATGACGCGTTGACGTGGTGGAAATGACGTGTTGCATGGTGAGCTCCTCGAGCAGAAGGTGCGGCGACATGCCGCGTTGAAAAATCAATGCGCCGTCCAGCCGCCTTCGATCGGCAGCACGGCGCCGGTGATCGACGCGGCGTCGGCGCCGCAGAGAAAGCGCACGAGCGCGGCGACTTCTTCGACGGTGACGAACTTGCGTGTCGGCTGCGCAGCCAGCAGCACGTTGCGAATGACTTCGTCTTCGCTGATGCCTCGCGCGCGCGCCGTGTCGGGGATCTGTTTTTGCACCAGCGGCGTCAGCACGTAGCCAGGGCAGACCGCGTTGCAGGTGATGTTCTGCTCGGCCACTTCGAGGGCCACGGTCTTGGTCAGGCCGGCGATGCCGTGCTTGGCCGACACATAGGCCGACTTGAACGGCGAAGCCACCAGCGAATGCGCGGACGCCGTGTTGATGATACGACCCCAGCCGCGCTTCTTCATGCCGGGTACTGCGG
>JANMHY010000175.1:0-5001 GCA_031375525.1 Burkholderiales bacterium | reverse complement strand
CCTCCATTGCGACGGCCTGCTGTGAGGCCCAGATTTCATTGGCGTCGTGCTCCACCCAGCCCGGCTGCGGAAAGATCTGCCGGAACTCGCGCTGCGCCATCGCCACGATGTGGCCATCGCGGTGGAAGACGATGGCGCGCGAGCTCGATGTGCCTTGGTCCAACGCCAGCAAGTGGTTCTTCATGACGCAGCCTCGCAGGTGATCAGTTGCGCGCCGGCATCGCTGAGCAGCTTGGGAAACGGCGGCGGCGGCGCGACTTCGGTGAACAGCATATCCACCTGCGCGAGCTGGCCCACTTCCACCATCGCCGGGCGGTTGAACTTGCTGCTGTCGGCGGCCAGCCAGACCTGGCGCGCGTGTTCGATGATGGCGCGCGAGACTTTGACTTCGCGGTAGTCGTAGTCGCGCAGCGTGCCGTCGGCTTCGATGCCGGAGATGCCGATCAGCGCGATGTCGACCTTGAACTGCGAGATGAAGTCCACCGTCACCTCGCCGACGATGCCGCGGTCGCGCGCGCGCACCACGCCGCCGGCGACGATGACTTCGCAGTCCGGGTTGTCGGACAGGATCGCCGCCACGTTCAGGTTGTTGGTGATGATGCGCAGGCCCTTGTGCGTGAGCAACTCGCGCGCGATGGCTTCGGTGGTGGTGCCGATGTTGATCGACAGCGAGCAGCCGTTGGGCACGGCTTTAGCCACCGCGCGCGCGATGCGGCTCTTCGCGCCGTCGTTGAGTTGCTGCCGTTGGCGGTAGGCGATGTTCTCGGTGGTCGAGCTCGGCACGCGCACGCCGCCGTGAAAGCGCGCGAGCAATCCTGCATCTGAGAGCAGGCGCACATCGCGGCGCACGGTTTGCAGCGTCACGCCGAAGCGCTCGGCCAGCGCCTCGACCGAGACCGTGCGCAGGCGCCGCACCTCTTCCACCAGCTCGAGTTGGCGAGGGCTGTGATTCATCCATGGCGAATCTAAACGAACAAGTTCGAACCACACTTAGGGTTTCTTCTGCTCGTAAACGAAAGTCAAACGAACAGAATTGATCGAAATAGGAAAACAGCCTGCTGTGAATTCGCGCCCTCCCATGCCCCCGCTGCCATCGGCCAACGTGTCGTCGGCGTGTGACGTGCTCGTGGTCGGCGGTGGCATCAACGGCGCCGGCATCGCGCGCGATCTCGCGGGCCGCGGCGCCTCGGTGCTGATGGTGGAGAAGGACGATCTGGCGTCGCACACCTCGTCGTCATCAACGAAGTTGATCCACGGCGGCTTGCGCTATCTCGAGTACTACGAGTTCGCGCTCGTGCGCAAGGCGCTGGCCGAGCGCGAGCGGCTGCTCAAGAGCGCGCCGCACATCATGTGGCCGCTGCGTTTTGTGATGCCGCACGATCCCGGCATGCGGCCGGTGTGGATGATTCGCGCGGGTTTGTTTTTGTATGACCACCTCGCCCACCGCGAGCTGCTGCCGGCGTCTCGCACGGTGAACTTGCGCGAGCACCCGGCGGGCGCGCCGCTGCACAAGCGTTTCAGCAAAGGCTTTGTGTACTCCGATGGCTGGGTCGATGACGCGCGGCTGGTGGTGTTGAACGCCATCGATGCCGCCGAGCATGGCGCCACGGTGCTGACGCGCTGCGCGTGTGTGGATGCCCAGCGCAGCGGCGCGCAGTGGCAGGCGACGTTGCGCCGCGACGATGGCACCACGCACCGCGTGCAAGCGCGTGCCCTCGTCAACGCCGCCGGCCCCTGGGCTGCGCAGTTCCTCGCCGAGCACGCACACGCACCGCGCGCCAAGTCTTTGCGCCTCGTCAAAGGCAGCCACATCGTCGTGCGCAAGCGCTTCGACCACGACCACGCCTATATTTTTCAGAACCCGGACAAGCGCATCATCTTCGTCATCCCGTACGAAGGCGAGTTCACGTTGATCGGCACGACGGATGTGGAGCACCACGGCGCGATCGGCGCGGCGCGCATCGACGCGAGCGAGATTGCTTATCTGTGTGAGCAGGCCAGCCGTTACCTCGAACGCGCCGTCGTGCCCGCCGATGTCGTGTGGTCGTACTCGGGCGTGCGGCCGCTGCTCGACGACGAGTCGGGCGATCCTTCCGCCGTGACGCGCGACTACTCGCTCGAACTCGACATGTAACAGGCGCCCTTGCTCAACATCTGGGGCGGCAAGATCACGACGTTTCGCAAGCTCGCCGAAGAAGCGGCCGATCTGCTGGCCGCGCCGCTCTCGTTGCCGCGCGGCGCGTGGACCGAACGCGCACTGCTGCCGGGTGGCGACCTGAGCGCGTGGATCGGCAAGCCCAAGCGCCCCGACGAAGACTTCGAACGCTTCGTGCAAGCGGTGCTGGTGCGTCACCCGCAACTGCATCCTGCGTTGGCGCGGCGACTTGCGCGCGCGTACGGCGGGCGTATCGACAAGGTGCTTGGTGAACGCGGCGATGAAATCGCGCCCGGTCTGTTCGAAGCCGAACTGCACTACCTGCATGATCAAGAATGGGCGCGTCATGCAGACGATGTGCTGTGGCGGCGCAGCAAGCTCGGCTTGCATTTGAACGAGCACCAACGTGCGGCGGTCGCAGCCTGGTGTGGCGCACACTGGGCGGCCACCGATTCACACGCCGAAGAAAACACAACAACGGAGGCCGCATGGAACTGAGGTTGGAGCGCATCGGCCAGCGCGTCGGCGCCGCCACTTACCTTTACCCGATCGACCTCACGCTCGTGCCGCGCGCGGTGACGGTGCTGCTCGGCGCCACGCAGGCCGGCAAAACGACGCTCATGCGCGTCATGGCGGGCCTTGACGTGCCGACCGCCGGCCGCGTGCTCGCCGATGGCCGCGACGTCACCGGCATGCCGGTGCGCGAGCGCAATGTGGCGATGGTCTATCAGCAGTTCATCAACTACCCGTCGATGACGGTGGCCGACAACATCGCCTCGCCGCTGAAGCTGCGCGGCGAGAGCGGCATCGACGCGCGTGTCAATGAACTGGCGGCCAAGTTGCATATCGAACCTTTCTTGAAGCGCCTGCCGGCCGAGTTGTCCGGCGGCCAGCAGCAGCGTGTGGCGCTCGCGCGGGCGCTTGCCAAGAAGGCGCCGCTGATGCTGCTCGACGAGCCGCTGGTGAACCTCGACTACAAGCTGCGCGAGGAGTTGCGCGACGAGCTCTCCGAACTGTTCGCGATTGGCGAATCCACCGTCGTCTATGCCACCACCGAGCCCACCGAGGCCTTGCTGCTCGGCGGCCACACCGCGGTGATGGATGCCGGCGAGGTCTTGCAGTACGGACCGACAGCGGAGGTCTTCCACCGCCCGAAGTCGATCCGCGTTGCGCGCGCGTTCAGCGACCCACCGATGAACCTGTTGACCGCACGGGCCGCGCCCGGCGGCGTGGTGCTCGACGGCGGGCCGCCGCTCCTGGTGGCGTTGCCGCCCTCGGTGGTGCCCGGCACTGTGCTCACCGTCGGCATCCGTGCCGCCGCGCTGCGCGTGAAGCCGCGGCCGGATGACGTCGGTTTGCCCGGCCGCGTGGATCTGGCTGAAATCTCCGGCTCCGACACCTTCGTGCATGTGCACACCGACGTCGGCGAGCTGGTGCTGCAACTCGGCGGCGTGCACACCTTCACCCTCGGCGAAGCGATCACGCTGCAACTCGGCGCGGCGCAGTTCTATGTCTTCGACGGCAAGGGCGACTTGCTCGTCGCACCGCAATCAGAGTTGAATCGAGCGCACTAGAGCGAACGTACCCATGGCCCGCATCGACCTCGACCTCGCCCACGCCTACCGGCCCAACCCGCAGGAGGACGTTGACTACGCGCTGCTGCCGCTGAAGATGACCTTCGACAACGGCGGAGCCTACGCGCTGCTCGGGCCCTCGGGCTGCGGCAAGACGACGCTGCTCAACATCGTCTCGGGGTTGGTCAAGCCCTCGCGCGGCGGCCTCACCTTCGACGGCCGCGACGTCACGCAGCAGACGCCGCAGCAGCGCAACATCGCGCAGGTGTTCCAGTTCCCGGTCATCTACGACACGATGACCGTGGCGCAGAACCTCGCCTTCCCGCTGCGCAACCGCGGTGTGGCGGACGACAAGATCCAGCAGCGCGTCGGCAAGATCGCCGAGATGCTCGAACTCAGCGGCCAGTTGAACCAGCGCGCGGCCGGCCTTGCTGCGGACGCCAAGCAGAAGATCTCGCTCGGCCGCGGTCTGGTGCGCGAGGACGTGAGCGCGGTGCTGTTCGACGAGCCGCTGACCGTGATCGACCCGCACCTGAAGTGGCAGTTGCGGCGCAAGCTGAAGCAGATCCACGCCGAGTTGAAGCTGACGCTGATCTACGTCACGCACGACCAGGTCGAGGCATTGACCTTCGCGCAGCAGGTGGTGGTGATGACGCGCGGCCGCGCGGTGCAGATCGGCACCGCGTCCGAACTCTTCGAGCGGCCGCGCCACACCTTCGTCGGCAACTTCATCGGCTCGCCGGGCATGAACTTCTTGCCGGCGAACGTGGCGCCGGGCGCACCTGCTGGCGCGACAAAGCTCGGCGTGCGGCCGGAGTACGTGACGCTGGCCGAAGCCAGCGCGGTGGGTGCCGTGCCGGCCACGGAGACGCAGGCGCAGGACATCGGCACCTATTGGCTGCTGACTGCGACGCTGGGCAGTGATCAAACTGTGCGTGTGCGCCTGCCGCTCGGCCAGTCGATCCCGAGCGTTGGCGAGCGCGTGTGGCTCGGCATCGTCGGCGCGCACACCTGCTACTACAAGGACGAGGAGCTGGTCGCATGAAACCCGTCAATCAGAAAGCCTGGCTGCTGATCCTGCCGGTGATCCTGTGCGTCGCCTTCTCGGCGATCCTGCCGCTGATGACGGTCGTGAACTACTCGGTGCAAGACATCATCAGCCCCGAGCGGCGCATCTTCGTCGGCACCGAATGGTTCAAGTCCGTGATGCGCGACGACGATTTGCAGGGCGCGCTGATCCGGCAAATGGGCTTTTCGCTGTCGGTGCTGCTA
>JANMHY010000142.1:0-17308 GCA_031375525.1 Burkholderiales bacterium | reverse complement strand
TGCAGCGGCACGCCGTTGTCGAAGTGCACCATCATCGAGTGGAAGACACGCGCGCCCTCGGCCAGGCCGAGTTGCGCCGCCAGCGCCGGGCCGGCGCGCTCCTCGCGCACGAACTGCACGTCGACATGGTGGCGGTGGCCGCGGGCCTCGATCTCTTCGTGCAGGTCGCGGATGGTCAGCGTCGACGACACCGGGTGCAGTTGCGCGGCAAAGGTGCCCACGCCCTGCACGCGCTGCACCAGGCCCTCGGACTGCAGCTCGCGCAGCGCGCGGTTGACGGTCATGCGGCTGATGCCGAACTCGGCCGTCAGATCGGCCTCGGAAGGCATCAGCTCGCCCGGGTTCCAGCGCCCGCGCGCCAGGCCGTCCTTCAAGTGCCGTTTGACCCGCGCATAGGGCGCGGCGACGGCGGCGCGGGGCAGGTCGGGTGCATTCATGGTGAAAAGCATAGTCGCTTAGGCCTGTCTAGACAAGATGCCGGGAAAACCCCGAGATCGGACACTTGCAGCCACTTGTCTAGGCAAGTAAAGTCAAGTCAACCGCTGCACCTGAGGAGCACCCATGACCGACCTATCCGTCCACAAGCGCATCGCCGCCCAGCCCCGCACCGTGCGCGCCCCGCGCGGCAACCAGCTCACCTGCCGCAACTGGCTGATCGAGGCGGCGTACCGCATGGTGCAGAACAACCTCGACCCCGAGGTGGCGGAGAACCCGCAGGCGCTGGTGGTCTACGGCGGCATCGGCAAGGCCGCCCGCAACTGGGAGTGCTTCGAGGCCATTCTGCAGTCGCTGCGCGACCTGAAGGAAGACGAGACGCTGCTGGTGCAGTCGGGCAAGCCGGTGGGCGTGTTCCGCACGCACGTCGATGCGCCGCGGGTGCTCATCGCCAACTCCAACCTGGTGCCGAAGTGGGCCACCTGGGAGCACTTCCATGAGCTCGACCGCAAGGGCCTGATGATGTACGGCCAGATGACCGCAGGCTCGTGGATATATATCGGCAGCCAGGGCATCGTGCAGGGCACGTATGAGACCTTCGTCGAGGCTGGGCGCCAGCATTACGGCGGCTCGCTCGCCGGTCGCTGGATTCTCACCGCCGGCCTGGGCGGCATGGGCGGCGCGCAGCCGCTGGCGGCCACGTTCGCCGGCGCCTGCTCGCTGAACATCGAGTGCCAGCAAAGCCGCATCGACTTCCGCCTGCGCTCGCGCTACCTCGACGAGCAGGCCACCGACCTCGACGACGCGCTGGCGCGCATTGCCAAGTACACGGCCGAGAAGCGGGCGGTGTCGATCGGCCTGCTCGGCAATGCGGCGCGCATCCTGCCGGCGCTGGCCGAGCGCTGCAAGAGCGGCGACGCCATCAAGCCCGATCTGGTGACCGACCAGACTTCGGCGCACGACCTGATCCACGGTTATCTGCCGCCCGGCTGGAGCGTCGAGCGCTGGCAGGTTGCGGCCGCCGATCCGGCACAGCATGCCGAGCTCGCCGCCGCCGCCGCCGAAGGCTGCGCGGCGCATGTGCGGGCGATGCTGCTGTTCCAGGCCATGGGCATCCCGACCGTGGACTACGGCAACAACATCCGCCAGGTCGCGTTCGATCACGGTGTGAAGAACGCGTTCGACTTCCCCGGCTTCGTGCCGGCCTACGTGCGGCCGCTGTTCTGCCGCGGCAAGGGGCCGTTCCGCTGGGTGGCGCTGTCGGGCGACCCGGAAGACATCAAGAAGACCGACGCCAAGATGAAGGAGCTGTTCCCCGAGGACGCGCACCTGCACCGCTGGCTCGACATGGCCGGCGAGCGCATCGCGTTCCAGGGCCTGCCGGCGCGCATCTGCTGGATCGGCCTCGGCGAGCGTCACCGCGCGGGGCTCGCGTTCAACGAGATGGTCAAGTCGGGTGAACTCAAGGCGCCGATCGTGATCGGGCGTGATCACCTCGACAGCGGCTCGGTGGCGTCGCCGAACCGCGAGACGGAAAGCATGAAGGACGGCAGCGACGCGGTCAGCGACTGGCCGCTGCTCAACGCGCTGCTCAACACCGCAGGCGGCGCGACCTGGGTCAGCCTGCACCATGGCGGCGGCGTCGGCATGGGCTACTCGCAGCACAGCGGCGTGGTCATCGTCTGTGACGGCACCGACGCCGCTGCGAAACGCATCGAGCGCGTGCTCTGGAACGACCCGGGCACGGGCGTGATGCGGCATGCCGATGCGGGCTATGAGATTGCGCAGCAATGTGCGCGCGAGCAGGGCTTGAACATGCCGATGCTCAGCGCGTGAGATGAAACCCTTCACCGCAGAGGCGCAGAGAGCGCAGAGGTTCGCAGAGGAAAGTCATCATGATTTCCTCTGCGCTTCCTCTGCGTCCTCCGCGTCTCTGCGGTGAAGGAAACTGGATTCTTTGAGATGACAACCCTCGTCCTCCAACCCGGCGCGCTGACGCTGGACGACATCCAGGCGATCCACGCCGGCGGCGTGCAGCTTGCAATCGACAAGTCGGCCGACGCGGCGATCGCTGCCGGCGCCGCAGTCGTGCGCCGCGCGGCCGAAGGTGACGCCGCGGTCTATGGCGTCAACACCGGCTTCGGCAAGCTGGCCTCGACGCGCATCAGCCGCGACGACCTGGCCACGCTGCAGTGCAACCTGATCCGCTCGCACAGCGCCGGCGTCGGCGAGCCGTTGTCGCCTGCGGTCGTGCGCTTGATGCTGGCGATGAAGGCAGCGAGTCTGGCGCGCGGCCACTCGGGCGTGCGGCCGGTCGTCATCGACACGCTGGTCGCGGCCTGCAACGCCGGCCTCGTGCCCTATGTGCCGGCGCAGGGTTCGGTCGGCGCCTCGGGCGATCTCGCGCCGCTGTCGCACATGACGCTGGCGCTGATGGGCGAGGGCGAGATGCTGGTGGGCGGTGCTCGCCTGCCGGCGCTGCCGGCGCTGCGCGAAGCCGGCATCGAGCCGCTCGTGCTCGAAGCCAAGGAAGGCCTGGCGCTGATCAACGGCACGCAGACCTCGACCGCGTTGGCGCTGCATGCGCTGCTGTCGTTCGAGCCGGTGCTCGAAGCAGCGCTCGTCGTCGGCGCGTTGACGGTGGACGCTGCGCGCGGCAGCGACGGGCCGTTCGACCCGCGCATCCACGCGCTGCGCGGCCAGCCGGGGCAGATCGACGTCGCCCGCTACTACCGCAAGCTGCTCGAAGGCTCTTCCATTCGCGCTTCGCATTTGAAAGGCCCCCAACCCGACGCTGCGCGCCGGGCGCCCCCCGAGGGGGGTGTCCAGCCCTGGCAGAGCCAGATGCTGGACGGCGATGACCGCGTGCAGGATCCGTACTGCCTGCGCTGTCAGCCGCAGGTGGTGGGGGCGTGCCTCGATCAACTGCGCCATGCCGCGCTCGTGCTGGTGCGCGAAGCCAATGCCGTGACGGACAACCCGCTGGTCTTTCCCGAAGACGGCGCCATGATCAGCGGCGGCAACTTCCACGCGGAGCCGGTGGCCCTGGTCTGCGACGCGATGGCGGTGGCGATTGCGGAAGTCGGCGCGATCGCCGAGCGACGCATCGCAATGCTGATCGACGCCGGCGTCTCACGCCTGCCGCCGTTCCTCACTGCCGACGCGGGCCTGAACAGCGGCTTCATGATCGCGCATGTCACCGCAGCGTCGCTGGCCAGCGAGAACAAGTCGATGGCGCATCCGGCCAGCGTCGATTCGCTGCCGACGAGCGCGAACCAGGAAGACCATGTCTCGATGGCCACCTTCGCCGCGCGCCGCCTGCAGCCGATGATCGCCAACACCGCGCACATCCTCGGCATCGAACTGCTCGCCGCCGCGCAGGGCATCGAGTTCCTGCGGCCGATGAAGAGTTCGGCGCCGATCGAAGCCGCGCATGCGCTGCTGCGCACGCAGTGCCCGAGCATCGACCGCGACCGCTATCTCGCGCCCGAGATCGAACGCGCCACCGCGCTCGTCACCGATGGCCGCCTGGCGCGGCTCTTGCACACCTTGCCCGACCTGCCGGCCTTGTGGACTCCGGCGTGACCTTCCAACCCCCCAGGAGAATCCCGTGATGAAGAAGAGCCTCATTGCCCTCGCCGCCGCCTTCCTCGCCCTGACGGCGCAGGCCCAGGAGACGCCAGTCACGATCGCGATTTCCGGCTGGACCGGCTTCGCGCCGCTGACGCTGGCCAAGGAAGTCGGCCTGTTCAAGAAGCAGGGCCTGGACGTGACGATCAAGAAGATCCCGCAGAAGGACCGGCACCTCGCCATCGCTTCGGGCGACGTGCAATGCGCCGCCACCACGGTCGAGACCTGGATCGCCTGGAACGCCGCCGGCGTGGCGACGACGCAGATCTTCCAGCTCGACAAGAGCTACGGCGCCGACGGCATGGTGGTCAAGCCGGCCATCGCGTCGATCAAGGACCTGAAGGGCAAGACGATGGCGGCCGACGCGCCGGGCACGGCCACCTACTTCACGCTGGCCTGGATGCTGAAGAAGAACGGCCTGTCGATGAAGGACGTGAAGGTGGTCAACCTCAGCCCGCAGGCCGCGGCCAACGCGATGATCGCCGGCAACACCGACATCGACGGCGGCATGACCTACGAGCCTTTCCTGTCGGCCGTGCGCAGCAAACCCGAGGCCGGCAAGATCATCGCCACCACGCTCGACTACCCGATGATCATGGACACCTTCGGCTGCACGCCCAAGTTCCTGGCCGACAACCCGAAGGCGGCGCAGGGCCTGGCCAACGGGTACTTCGAAGCGCTGGAGATGATCCAGAAGGATCCGAAGAAAAGCTTCGAGATCATGGGCACCGACGTCAAGCAGACCGGCGAGGCCTTCGAAGCCAGCCAGAAATACCTGCGCTGGCAGGACAAGGCGGCCAACCAGAAGTTCTTTGCCGGTGAGCATGCGGCGTTCAGCAAGGAAGCGGCCGACCTGCTGCTCGAGGCCGGGATCATCAAGCAGATCCCCGACCTGACCAAGCTCGCCGACACGCGCTTCATCAAATAGGAGGGCCCGCCCCATGAGCACCACATTGAGTGCCGTACCGACTGCAGCGCCCTCGCTGCCAAAACCCGCCCGCCGATCGGGCGGCATGTTCGGCATGAAGCCGTTGACAGCGGTGGCGCCGGGCAAGCGCACCGCACTCGGCATCGCCTTCTTCGTGTTGTTCTTCGCCGTATGGGCCGTGGTGACCTTCGGCGGCTTGGTGCCCAAGACCTTTCTCGCCAACCCGCTGCAGATGGTCGCCAGCGGCTGGGACCTGATCGTCAACCAGGGCTTCATGAAGGACATCGGCATGACGGTCTGGCGCGTCGTCGGCGGCTTCCTGATCGCCGCGGCGATCGCGCTGCCGCTGGGCGTGCTGATGGGCGCGTACAAACCGATCGAAGCCTTCTTCGAGCCCTTCGTCAGCTTCGCGCGCTACCTGCCGGCCAGCGCCTTCATCCCGCTGCTGATCCTGTGGGCCGGCATCGGCGAAGCGCAGAAGCTGGCGGTGATCTTCATCGGCAGCTTCTTCCAGCTGGTGTTGATGATCGCGGTGACGGTGGGCAACACGCGGCGCGATCTGGTGGAAGCCGCGTACACGCTGGGCAGCAGCGATCCGAGCCTGATCAAGCGTGTGCTGATCCCGGGCGCCGCGCCGGAGATCGCCGAGACGCTGCGCATGGTGCTCGGTTGGGCCTGGACGTATGTGATCGTCGCCGAGCTGATCGGCGCATCGTCCGGCATCGGCCACATGATCACCGACAGCCAGGCGCTGCTGGCCACCGACCAGATCATCTTCGGCATCATCGTCATCGGCCTGATCGGGCTGGCCAGCGACTTCTTCTTCAAGTGGCTCAACCGGCGCCTGTTCCCGTGGGCGCAGCTCGGAAGGTAGGCACAGCATGAGCACCATCCTCACCGTGCGCGGCGTCGAGCGCCGCTTCGACAAGACGCTGGCGTTGCAGGCCACCGACCTCGACGTCGCCGAGAACGACTTCATCACCATCCTCGGCCCCAGCGGCTGCGGCAAGAGCACGCTGCTGCGCATCGTCGCCGGGCTCGATCGCCAGACCGCCGGCGAAGTGCTGCTCGACGGCCAGCGCATCGACGGCCCGGGCGCCGACCGCGGCATGGTGTTCCAGAGCTACACGCTGTTCCCGTGGCTGACGGTGCGCGACAACGTCTGCTTTGGGCTGGTCGAGCGCGGCCTGGCGCGCGCGCAGCAACTCGAGATTGCCGACGCCTTCCTCGCCAAGGTCGGCCTGCGCGGCTTCGAGAACCACTTCCCGAAGCAGTTGTCCGGCGGCATGCAGCAGCGCGTCGCCATCGCGCGCGCGCTGGCCAACGACCCGCGCATGCTGCTGATGGACGAGCCGTTCGGCGCGCTCG
The DNA here is from genome assembly GCA_031375525.1 of Burkholderiales bacterium. GTDB lineage: Bacteria > Pseudomonadota > Gammaproteobacteria > Burkholderiales > Burkholderiaceae_C > CADEEN01. Next base: position 10,947 of record JANMHY010000142.1, on the reverse strand, counting down.
ATCACCAGACGCGCGAGCTGATGCAGGAGCTGCTGCTCGGCATCTGGGAGGCCGAGCGCAAGACGGTGCTGTTCGTCACCCACGACATCGACGAGGCGGTGTTCATGGGCTCGCGCGTGGTCGTGATGAGTGCGCGCCCGGGCCGCATCAAGCTCGACCGCCGCGTCGACATCCCGCACCCGCGCCACTACTCGGTGAAGACGACGCCGGCGTTTACCGAGTTGAAGGCCGAGCTGACCGAGCAGGTGCGGGTGGAGGTGCGGGCGGCGGCGGCGATGGCGTAGCTACAAGCCCTCCGCACGCACGATCTCCGCCGCGTGCGGCTTGTGCGTAACGTAGTGGTAGAGCTTCCAGCGCCCGTCCTCGACACGCCAGCGCGCGATGGCCGGGTTGGTCTCGAACTTCGAATTGTTGGCGGTCTGCACCACGCGCATCACCGCGGTAGCGCTGCCGTCGGGTTTGATGCGGATGCGCAGTGGCTCCCATTGGAAGCCGAAGTCGCGCGCCGAGGCCTCGAAGACCGGTTGCGCGCGCTCGCGCGAGTTGATCTTGCGGCTTTCGACGAGCGCGGCGGTGAACGTCTCCTCGTAAAGGAGGTCGGCCGTCACCAGCTCCTTCCAGGCGGCGAGATCGCGCTGCGTCCATGCGCGCTGGTAACGCACGATGGCCTCGCGCAGCGCTGCCTCGTCGGGCGCGGCCTGCACCAGGGCCGGCAGGCCGAAGGCCGACGCGGCGATCATCAGGACAGTGCGGCGCTTCATGGTCAGCGTCCCCGACCAGCCGTCGTCGGATCGAGCACTGCCGAGATCGGCGTGATCTTGGTCGCCGGGAATCCCGACTTCGCCGCGTGCTCGCGGATCAGCGCCTCCCTCGGCGCCTGGTAGGTGCAGTACACCTTGTCGCCCGCAACATAGCTGTGCACCCACTGGATGTCGAGGCCGAGCTCGCGCAGCACGGCGTTGGATTTGGCCGCGCCGTTGCGGAACTCCTCGGGGCTGGTCTTGCTGGCGCCGGGCATGTCGCGTTCGATCAGGAAGCGCTGTGGTGCCGCGGGCGCGGCGGTTTGGGCGGCGGCGGCCAGGACGGCGCCACCGAGAGCGATGGTGGTCAGCCATCGCGGGAAACGTGAAGACATGGCGATCGACTCCTTCGGTTGCGGTTGCGGTTGCGTGGCGTCGCGAGAGCGGCACTTGACTTCAGCTTCGGCGCTCCGACGCGCGAAGTCCCGAACGAAGGACGAAATTGCGCCGAATCCGCGCTCGCCTGCGTCACCAGCCGAGGGGCTGCCTCGGGTAAATACGGATCCCGGTCGCGGGCAACGGGCAAAGACTCGCTGAACGATGCAACGCGAATCGAGCGCCGACCTCGCCGCCCCGGACCGCCTCGTCTGGCCCGGCTTCATGCTCGACCTGGCGCGCGGCGAACTGCTCGACGCGGCCGGCCGACCGACCGAGCTGCGCGCGCAAGCGCTGAAGGTGCTGCTCGTGCTGGGCGAGTACGCCGGACAGGTGGTGGGCAAGGACGAGTTGATGCGCCGCGTCTGGGGCGGCGTCGTCGTGACCGAGGATTCGCTGGTGCAGGCGGTGGGTGACATCCGGCATGTGCTCGGCGATGCCAAGCACGCGCGCGTGCGCACGGTGCCGCGTCGCGGCTACATGCTGGTGATCGATGCGGCGACAGCCCCGGCGTCCGCCGCGCCGGCGCCTGCGGCGCCCGGCCGCCGCGTCACGCTGCCGGCTCTGCTCGGCGCCGCCGGCTTGCTGGTTGCGGTGGTGCTGGCCGCGACGATGGGTGTGCGGCTCGGCGGGATAGGCGGCGCTCCGACCGCGCCGCGCTCGCTCGCCATCCTGCCGTTCGAGAGCGATGGCGGCGCCGAGGACTGGTTCGCCGCCGGTGTGACCAGCGACCTGACGGCTCTGCTCGGCAGTTGGGCGGACACGACGGTGATCGGCCGCGGCAGCACGGCCGCCTACCAGGGAAAGAACGTCGACCCACGCGTGGTCGGGCGCGAGCTTGGCGTCGCGCACCTGATCACCGGGCGCGCGCGTCGCGACGGCGACCAAGTGCGGCTGGCGGTGTCGCTGGTCGAGACGGCTTCGGGCCGCACGGTCTGGTCCGAGCTGCGCGACGTGCCGCGCGGCGAACTCGGCGCGCTGATCGGCGACGTGGCCGGGGGCATCGCGCGCACGTTGGTGGTCGAGTGGGGCGACGCGGTGGCCGCGGCCAGCGCGCGGCGCGGCCTGCAGCCGCAGCAATCGCGCGCCGACGACCTGGCGATGCAAGGCATGGCCGAGCTGCTGCGCGGCGTCTCGCGCGAGAACTGGGAACGCGCGCGCCAACTGTTCGAGCAGGCGGTGGCGCTCGATCCGGCGTCGCGGCGCGGTCTCGCTGGCGTGGCCATGTCCAACGTCAACCTTGTGCTCTGGCAGTGGAGCGACGATCCGCCGCGTGCCATCGCGCGCGCCGCGCAAACGCTGGCACAGCTCGATCTGATCGCGCCCGACTTGTTGATCACTCGGCTCGCGCACGCGAGCATGACCTACACGCGCAGCGATTGGGCCGGCCTGGCCGTGATCGCCGAGAAGCTGGTGCGCGACCACCCGAACGAGCCGACCTCGTACCACCACCGCTGCGGGGCGCTGCTGCGCCTGGCCCGCTTCGAGGAGGCCATCGCCGCCTGCCAGCGGGCCATCCGCATCAGCCCGCGCGATTCGCGCGTGCCCACCTGGCAGGGCCTGATGGGCTTCAACCAATTCCAGCTCGGCCAGTATGCCGAGGCAGAGCAGTCGCTGCACCACTCGACGACGGGCAATCAGCGCGTGCCGTTCTTCTTCGTGATGCTGGCCGCGGCGATCGCCGAGCAGGGGCGGCGCGACGAGGCTGCGCGCGTACTGCAGGACGCGATGGCGCGGCATCCGGACTACCGGCGCGGCATGATCACCGACTATTGGGTTGCCACCGACCCACGTTTCCTCGCCGGCCGCGACCGCATCGTCGCGCATGCTGGGGAGTTGGGGCTGCCTTGAACCCGATCGCTGCGCGGCGCTGGGTCTTTGTCACCCACCCCAACGTCGTCACCGGCTTCCTGTCGCCCCCGCGTTAGAGCGCTTGGCCGATGCCTTCTTCGGCGAGCCCCGAGGCGTCGGTGTGCGGCTGGGAGCGCGCTCGATGCGCAGCGGCGCATCGTCGCCGCGGTGCGGGCCATCGACCGATCGACCACCCTGGGTCGGCGACGCCGTGACAGCGCCGCCGCGTGCAAGCGCGGCGTTGCAGGCAGAATCAGTCGCAGGCGTGCACGCGCGGGTGCTGGCGGCGCAGGCTCTATCGAAGCAGGGCACCAGGAGACAGCGATGTTGAAGTTGATGGTGGTTGCCGCTGCGGCGGTGTGCGGGCTGGTCGCGTGCGGGCAGACGTCTTTGCAGGCGCCGACGACGACGGCGGCGGTGCGAATGAGCGCGAGCACGCCCACGCTGGCGGGCGGCTACAAGAAGGTGGCCGCCCCCGCAGGGGCAACGGTCTATTTCGTCAACCTGAAGGATGGCGATGCAGTCACGAGCCCCGCGCTGATTCAGTTCGGCCTGCGCGGCCTCGGCGTGGCGCCGGCCGGCGTCGAGAAAGAGAACACCGGCCACCACCACTTGTTGATCGACGTCGCCGAGATCGACGTCAACAACGCGCTGCCGATGACGGACAGCATCCGCCACTTCGGTGGCGGCCAGACCGAAACGCGCGTCGAGCTGAAGCCCGGCACGCACACGCTGCAGTTGCTGCTGGCCGATCACAACCACATTCCGCTTCATCCGGCGGTGATCAGCGAGCGCATCACGATCACGGTGAAGTAGCGCTAATGAGCTTTCGGGTACAGCACCAGTTGCGTGCAGCGGAAGAGCGCGATCGTCTTGCCGCTGTCACGGTGGGTGACCGTGGCGTCCCAGACCTGTGTCGTGCGGCCGACATGCGCCGGCGTGGCAACGCAATCGATCACGCCGCCGAGCGCGGTGCCGAGGTGGTTGGACTTCAGCTCGATGGTCGTGAAGCCGCTGGCGCCTTGCGGCAACGCCTTGAGGCAGCCGTAGCCCGCACAGGTGTCAGCCAGCGTGACGACGGTGCCGGCATGCAGAAAGCCGTTGGGCGCCAGCAGCGATCGCGTCACCTGCAGCGCGCCACGCACGCGCTGGGCGCTGACCTCGACGATCTCGATGCCGAGGTAGCCCGGTAAGTGATCGGCGCCGAGGCGCTGGAAGTGATCGACGTCGTTCATGGCCCAAGATCATAGGCCGCGCGCCGTCGCCACCGACAGGCCGGTCCTTGCTCGACATCATCGCAAGTCGCTCGACGATCACGCGTTCGCGTTGAGCCACTGAACCAGTTCGGCGCGTTGCCAGGCTTGGAGCGTGCGGGCGAAATCGGCGACCGGCGCCAGCCATTGTGAAGTCGCCAGGCCAATCCGCGAGAGTGCCTGAAGCTGGTTTGCAAGTGCGGCTGCCTTCTGCGCAGGCGCAGCCGGGCTGTGAAGTGTCATGCCCACCCAGCGATCCGCAAGCGTCACCGCGTGCTCTGCGCTCGACAGAGCAGCGATTGTTGAAAGAAGGTCGGTCAGCGTGTCGGCTGCAGCGGGGGCCGCGTTGCCCCACTCATCGACGAATTCACCGCTGGCCAGTGCACGGTCGAACGCACGCTCGGCCTCTTGCTGTGTCCACTCCCTGCGCCGGCTCGGTTCCTTCTCGGCTCCCAGACCCAACGCGCGGCGCGCTTGCTCGACGATCGTGGCCGTGTCGAGCGCACCGAGTTCCTGTAGAAATTGCTGACCACGAGCGTCGTCAACATGGCGCGAGATCGCCTCGAACCACCGATCCGCCACTGCGACGACACCGCTCACCTCGGCGATCTGCGCCACTCGGCGCGCGTCTGCTACGGGATCGCCAGCGCGATACATCGTGTCGAGCAGACGCACCGCCGCTGTCGGGTCGATGTCCCAGGCAAGGCGCCAAGCGTTTTCGCGCGCTGGCTGCTGTTCATCCGGCACGCGATCGTCGATCTGTGCGGACAGCGCAAGGTGGGGCTCGAGGATCTGAAATGCTTCGGCAGCATGGCCCCTGCGTGCCAGCGAGCGCGCCACGGCGCTGGCCCTGCGCTCCAGCAACTGCAAGTGCGGCAGCAGCGCCAGCAAGGCGGGGACCGCCACCGCATCGTCGGCGGTCTCACACAGGGCCACGATGGCGCTGTTCAACCGAGAGGAGTCCGGCCGGCGACCGGGAGGTTGTTTGGGCGCATCGAGCACGTACTGCGTCAGCGCCGCTGCCGCATCGGCTGCAAGCTCGGGCATCCGCTGCCCCATGTGAGGACCAACGAACCAGACCAGAGAGCGGTGTCTGAGCGCCGCAATCGCCAGTTCGCGACGCGCCTTCTTTGCTGCGCCCGTGAAGACCTCGTCCGTCTCCAAGGCCGCATAGACGGCATCGGTGATCTCCGACGGTGCGAACATTTCATCCGGGCTCAGCGCCGCCAGCCGTTGGTGCGCCGCTTCGAAGACCCGCTGCCACAGTACGGTGTAGTTTGCGGCGATCCCGCGCCGGTGCGCCAGTTGGACGTCGCTGACCGCCAAGTTGTTTTCGTCCAGGCTCGGGCGCAGCCAATCATCGAAGCGCTTGCCGGTGCCCGCTCCGTCCATCGAGTCGGCAACCCGGGGCCGCCACGACGGGTCGTCAAAACATCGTCTCCAGAGTGACAGCGCGCCGTCTGGGTCGAGCAGCCGCGCGCGCAGTTCAGCGAAGTCCAGAATGGCGTCGAACTCATTGCTTGGCGGCGCTTCGGCGAGCGCGAGTGCGGCAGCGGGACCGCTTGCCACCGCCAGCGCCTCGAGTGCGCGGACTCTCCACTGGCGCTCGTTCCTGCGCTCGTCATGCGGCCGCTCACCCATGCCGACGAAGGCCCGCGCGACGCCGTCTCCTTCGGCAAAGCGCCGTATTGCCGGCAGCGCCGCGGGCAAGTGCGCCAGGCCCAGCAGCAACTGCGCGGCCTCGTCGCGCAGCGCGGGTTCGCCAAGGGCGGTTTGCTCGAGGCAGGCGACGACAGGTGCGAGCAGTCTGGAATCAACCGCCGTCAGTCGAGCGCAAAGGCGAGCCACCAGGAAGTCCGGGCGGTGCAGCAGTTCGCGGTACGGATCGTCGGCGTTCAGCGCAGCGGCCAGCAAGCCGTCCCGCAACTGCGCATCGTTGCCGAGGGTGGCGAGGGCAAAGCGCAGAGTCTCCAGCCAGCTGCTGTCGATCCAATGCGCGGCCATCAGACTCGCGGCGGCGGCACGGTCGAGCGAGAACTGCTCGGCGAGGTGGGCGCCGGCCAGGTACTCGCGAAACTGCGGATGCGCGAATCGAATGCTGGTCACGTCGCGCCCGCCATCTTCCGCTGTCTGCGCGCGCAGCAGCAGGTTGCGTCGCGCGAGACCATCGACGATGGTCTTGGCGGCGGCGGGCGGGTACAGCGGCGCGAGTGCGGTGCGCGCCTCGCGGGCGCTGAGCTGCTCGCCACCCGCGCGTTGCGCTTCCCATCCCAGCCGACGCAGCACATCGAGGCGCTGTTCAGCGTTGAGTCCGTCGGCAGCACTCGGCCCACCCTTGGCGTCCTCCCACGTTTCGCAAACGGTGTCGAGGCAGCGCGCGAACAGCGGCGCACGTGTCTGCGGCAGGCCTTTGTCGGTGCGTGCAACCCAACCGACCAGCGACAAGGTGAGGGGCGTCTCCAGCAGCGCTTCGATGCCCGTGCGGCCGAGCAACTCCTTGGCCAGCCGCTCGCCGTCTTCTTCGAAGGCGGCCCGCAGGAATGGCGCAACATCCTCGCGCGTGAATCGCACCGGCTCGAAATGATCGAACTGATCGTCCTTTGGCCCGCCTGTGTCGGCCGTGTGTGGCAGCGGCGCTTCGCGCAGCGCCTCGGGTCGGGACGTCACGAAGACCTGGCATCGCTTCCACTCCCGCGCTGTTTCGATGATGAGCGCGCGCACCTTCTGGCGTTGCACCAGCGACCCGCATTCGTCGAGCGCATCGAAGCCGATCGCAATCTGGCCATCGCGCACCAGCTCTTGGAAGAATGTCCGGCTGGCGTCGAGCCCGAGCGTCGTTTGCGCCTGCACGACGAGGAAGTCGATCAAAGACGATGGTGTGAGCGGCCCGTGCGCGGGCAGGGCGGCGAGTTGAACCCACAAGGGAATTCGGCCCGTCGCGGCCGCACGCGCAAGCATCTGCTTGAGCAAGGTCGATTTGCCGGCGCCGCCCACGCCGACAATCACGACCCGCGGCAAGGCCGCCGCAAACTGCACCGGCAGTCTGCCCAGCGAGGCGGCCATGCGAATGGCCGGCAGCGCAACCGCGTTGACGACGCCGGAGAGCAGCGGCCCGAGGGCTTTCAGCGCGATGTCGCCGACGATCCCCATCGCGCTACCGGGAGGCCGGTGTCTGGTCCGGCCACAACCGCAAGCGTTGCGCGGTGAACGCGGCCAAGGCCGGGATTCTGCGTTCCGGCGCGCCAGTCACGGCCAGGCCCAGGCCGTCGATGCTGCACAGCGACTCGATCACGGCGCGGGTGTACTCCTCGCGCAGGCCACGCCAATGGCCCACCGGCGGCAGCGCATCAACATAGGCCGCATCGACAAATCGCGTGTCCAAGCCAAGACCGGCATCACGCAGGAGGGCCATGGCGGCCGGATGGTCGAACATCGGATGTGCGGGTGCTGCCAGCAGTGCCGATTCATCCAGCTTTGGCGGCACTGCCTTGATGACGGCCACCAAGCGGTCTCCGGCGAAGACGGCAGCCCCGGAGATGCCTTTCCAGTCTTCGCCACTGGCAGGACGCGTACCTTCCACGTCGAGCACCAGTGATCCCGCACGAATGCCGGTCAGGGCATTCACCCTTGCCGCGACCATCAGGGTATCGCTGTGCGTCGGCTTTTCCATGGCCTGCGGGAATCCCAGGGCATGCACGCGCACGGCGGCTGCGGCACGGATGTCGAGGCGCCCGAACGTCGTCGCGCCGCCGTCACAGGCGAACTTGGCGCGCTTCTCGCCGGGCGCGAGCAGCGCGAGGTCATGCTCGCTGCTGAACCAGACGATTCGCGCAGCCTGCCACGGTCCAACGTCGCCTGGCAGGCCATGCGCGTCAGCCTGCAGCGGGCGCAAGTCGATCGTCTGCAGCCCCTCGATGCAATGGTGCGCTGTCAGTGCCAGCGTCGGCGCGAGGAGGTAGCCGCTGCCGTGGTCGCCTCGTTCAGCGCTGTGGAGTTCGACGACGCGCTGCCATTGCATTGGGTCCTCCCTAGCCCGGCCGCCTTGTCTTTCCGCTGACGGGTATCTCGTCGCGGCCGTCAAACTTCGGCGTCAGCGTCAACTTCACCTTGTGCGTGCGCGTCCGCTCCCCTCCGGCCTCGGCGCCGATGGAGACAACGACCCACTTGACCTCACCTTTGAGGCCGGCCTTGGCGGTGAGTGCGACCTGCAGTTCCAGCTCCACGGGACCGAGCAGAAACTGCAATGGTTCACCCTGCGCCGATTGCATGGCCATGCCTATCTCGCGCCGCAACTGGCCGATGGCCTCGGCCAAACCCAGCTCACTCATGGTGCCTCCTTTTTGCGAAGCCGCCCACTGACCGTAGCAGGTCGGCGCGACGCATTCAACTGCAAGTGCGGTGCTGCACGGTTCAACTTGGGGAGGCGCCGGCGTTGAGTTCGTCCGAGGAGGAGCGTCGACTGTCGTGGCTATCGACGATGCGCTGCTGTGAAAAGAAAAAGCCCTGGAGCGCTGAGTTGCCCAGGGCTTTCAAACTTCACGAGATTTCTCGGGACATCCGTGGATGTCGAATTGGTGGGACGAGGAGGATCGAATACCCCGTGCAAAGGCAGTCGCAGCCTTGATCTGGAGCATCGTGGCAACGGCAGTTCCTGCAAAAGTTCCTGCATTCGGGCGGGGGTGCACCGATCGCCACTCAGCCTGCTCGGTCGAGTTTATCGAGCAAGGACAACGCCCGCTTGGGATTGCCGCGAGCCGCGCGAGTCTCGAAGCGCACCCGCGCGTCGTAGTTGGCCAGCGCGACGGTTGCGAGTTCATCCATCAGCTTGTTGATGCTGATCGAGTTCGATTTGGCGAGCGCTTTCAGGCGCTCATGCTTGTCGTCGGGCAAACGGATCGTCAAGGTGGACATGGGAAAACCTCCAGGCATTGCTCAGGCGTCAGGACTCTGAGCGAGGGGAACTTCAACTCACCGCGTGCCACATCGCGCAGGTTGCGCGTGACGATGGCTTCGGCTTGCGCGGCGACACCCAGCTCGATGAGATGGTTGTCGGCTTCGTCGGGCAGGTTGGGCCGCCAAGCGTAGAACACCTCGACCCAGCGGCAGCGATTCAATAGACCATCAAATACTTCGCCGCGTTCCTTGGCGGACAGCACGGAGCCGGCAAACAGGTCCGATCGGCCCAGCACGTCTTCGTACTCCGCGAGCAATGCCGGCCCAAGAACAGGCTGGTACTGTTCGCGCAGACAAGCTCGAAGCACAGCACGGGCACTGCCACCACCGCGCAGGAGTGCAGCAACCAGCACATTGGTGTCCAACACGACTGTCGGCATGAAACAATGATAGCACCTGTGCTGTCATTGTTCGCGGCAAATCTCCTGTGGCGGTGGAGAAGAAAGTTGAAACGTTTCGTCAACCGCTACGAGTCGGCCCGAAGACCAACTCACCCTTCACGGACACGCCAGCCGAAGTGGGCGAAGACTATGCGCTGAACGCAAATCTGCGCAAGCCGCCGGCGTGTCCGCGCCCGAGCGCATTGGTGACGTTCTGGTGTGCGTGGAGGTCGTCGGGGGGATCACCAAATGCCGCCAGGAAGACAAGGCGCATCGGCGCCGACAACATTAGGGGGATGTGGCGATCCCGACACCAGCTAGGGGTGCCGGCGTCGGCGCGTTGCGCGTAGTTTGGATCATGCGCAGTGGCGGATTGCTGCCTCACGTTGCGCGACAAACAGGAGTTTCGCTATGACAAAGAAGACTGGTCCTGCGGAGCGCCCTGCAAGCGCCAATGAAAAGCTGACCGTAACCGTCAGAACCTTCGGACCGAGCACAGAGGAACTCGCCGCCATTGGCGCCCGCATCGCGGCCTCGTCCTTGTTCTGCGACTTCGTCGGCCATGCGAAGGCGCGCCTTCTGTATGTCGAGGCGCTTGACGAAGTAGTGGTCAGCAAGAGCGGCAAGCCCAAGCCGCCGAGCCGATTCAGGGCCACGTTCTATGACGACAAGAACCGCAGAGCCGTGATCGCGGAAGGTGCATTGGCCGATGCACGCAGAGCATCGTTCACGGAGTCGGCAACGCCGCCGCAGCCTTCCGAGGCCGAATTCGCCCTTGCCGTCAAACTGCTGTCGCGCGACGCTGCCCTCGGCAAGGCGCTGGCGGCAGGGCGCCTGCAGCCCTACAGCCCGATCCCGGCGCTGGTGCTCGACCAACTGCCCGATGGGCGCTTCGAGCGACTGATCGCAGTGGGCTTGCTGCCGCGAAACGGCGAGCTCGATCACGAGATCGTTGGCGTTGACCTGGTTGGCAAATCGGTCAAGCGCTTTCCCGGCCGCGCGCCCGGCCATGGCGAGCCGCATCCGCGCGGCTTGTGCGGCGTGCCACAGAGCGCAGGGCAGGCCACGGCGTCAAAGGGCACCGCCGGCCAAGTGTGGATCACCGTCACGCAAGGCAGTCAGACGCTGTGGCGTTTCCTGGCCGTGCGCCCGGCCGCCTCGAGCGGGACCAATGGTTCGGGCGTGGAGTTGCGGTTCGTCGATTTCAAGGGCAAGCGCGTGCTCTACCGCGCGCATGTGCCCATCCTCAACGTCAAGTACGACGCCAACAAGTGCGGCCCCTATCGTGACTGGCAATACCAGGAGGGCATGATTCAAGCGCAAGGGGTCTCGGTG
>JANMHY010000078.1:0-2158 GCA_031375525.1 Burkholderiales bacterium | reverse complement strand
CGCGACGGCCGCGCGCTTCTTGGCCGCTGGCTTGGCGGGCGCCTTCGCAGCGGGCTTGGGCGCGCTGGTCTGCGCGGCAGCCGGCAGCACCAATGACAAGGCGAGCGCGGCAAGGATCGGGGTCAGGGTGAGACGCATCGGGCGGCCTTCAACGGGAGAGGGGATGTATTGTCCGGGCAGCCCGCGGCAGCGGGTTGCAAGACGTAGAGTCACGCCGGGCGGCGCTTGCGATAGAGCACCTGGCGTTGCAACGGGTGGCCGGCTTCGATGCGCGGGTGGTCGAAGTCTCCGTCCTCGTCGCGCGCCATGCCCAGGCGCTCCATCACCCGCCGCGACGGTGTGTTCGACGGCACCGTGATGGCGACGATCTCGTGCAGCTCGAGCCGCGTGAAGCCGAAATCGAGTGCCGCCTGCGCGGCCTCAGTCGCCAGGCCCTGGCCCCACGCGGTGCGCATCAAGCGCCAGCCGATCTCCACCGCGGGAATCCACGGCGCGTCGTAGTGCGGCACGGCCAGGCCGACGAAGCCGGCGAAGGGGAACACGCCGGGCACCTCGAGCGCCCACATGCCCCAGCCGCGTTGCGCGATGGCGTCGCGGCAGCGCTGGGCTTCGCCGCGTGCCTGCTCTTCAGTGGCCACGCTCGGGAAGTAGCGCCGCACGTCGGCGTCGGCATTCATCGCGCACCAGGGCGCGAGGTCGCTGTCTTTCCACGGCCGCAGCACGCAGCGCCGGGTGTGCAGCTCGACCGGCTGCGCGAGCACCGGCACGACCAGGCAGTCAGCAACCATGCCGCCTCCAACGGCGCTGCGCGCCGGCCCCCCCGAGGGGGAGCGAGCGCCTACGGAACGGCCGGGCGGCGCTCACTCGAAGAACGCGGCACGAACTTCGGCCGGCAGTTGCGGCCCGTCGGCGTAAGACGTGCGGTGCGCGCGCTCGAGAATCTGCCAGAAGTAGCGATAGCTGGCGCGGTCGTGCAGCGTGTCGTGGTGACGGATCGGCGCCCAGTTTGCGGCGCGCGCGGCGGAGATGATTTCCACCGCCTGATCGACCTCGGCCACGCTCGGCGTGAAGGCATCGACGATCGGCCGGATCTGGTCCGGGTGGATGCTCCACATGCGCGTGTAGCCGAACTGCCGGCAGGCCATCGTTGCTGCGTCCATCAGCGCGCGCTTGTGCTTGAACTCGGTGACGACGCAGTGTGACGGCACCTTGGCATGGGCATGGCAGGCTGCGGCGATTTCCAACTTCGCGCGCACCACCAGCGGGTGCTCGAACTGGCCCTTGACACTCATTGCCGACGCCGGGATCGCGCCGCGGTGCGCGGAGACGAAGTCCATCAGGCCGAACGACAAGGACTGAATCCGCGGCTGCGCAGCGATGGCGCGCACGTCAGCCAGAGCGCCGTGCGTTTCGATCAGCGCGTGCAACGGCACCGCCGAGCCGCCAAGCCGGTCGATCGCGTGCGCGGCGCGTTGCACATCGGCGATGTGGCGCGGCTTGGGCAGCATCAGGTAGGCCGGCGCGCGCTCTGCCGCGAGCACGAGGCTCGCCACCTCTTCGAACTTCGGATGCTGCACCGGCAGCAGCCGCGCACCGACGCGGCCGAAGCGGTTGTCGGGGCCGGCCAGCATCGACGCGATCAGTTGTGCCTGCTCGGCCTCGCCGCCGACCGGCGCACCGTCTTCGGCATCGAGCGTGACGTCGAACACCGGCCCGAGCTCGGCCTGCAACAGCAGGCTTTTCTTCATGCGTGCCTCGACGCCGGCGTAGTGGTCGCAGACGGGCAGCGCCGGCGCGGCGGGTTCGTCGGCGTCGAACAGGGCGACGCGTGGATGCGGCGCCACCGTCGTCACAACAGATGCTTCACGCCGTCTTGTTCGGCCTTCAGTTCAGCCAGCGTCTTGTCGATGCATTCCTGCGAGAAGGCATCGATCGGCAGGTCTTTGACGATCGTGTACTTGCCGCCCTCGGTGGTGACCGGGTAGCCGAACATCACGTCCTTCGGGATGCCGTACTCGCCGTTGCTTGGCACGCCCATCGTCACCCATTCGCCATTCGTGCCGAGCGCCCAGTCGCGCATGTGGTCGATGGCGGCGTTGGCCGCTGAGGCGGCAGACGACAGGCCGCGCGCTTCGATGATCGCCGCGCCGCGCTTGCC
>JANMHY010000898.1:0-4646 GCA_031375525.1 Burkholderiales bacterium | reverse complement strand
CAACAGGCGCTGTGCCAACGCGTCGTCACGATGCTCGGCTTCGATTTCAACGCCGGCCGCCTCGACACGAGCACGCACCCGTTTTCCGGCGGCGTGCCCGAAGACGTGCGCATGACGACGCGCTACCGCGAAGACGAATTCCTGCCGTCGCTGATGGGCACGGTGCATGAAACCGGCCACGGCCGCTACGAGCAGAACCGGCCGCGCGAGTGGCTCGGCCAGCCGGTCAGCGAAGCGCGCTCGATGGCGATTCACGAGAGCCAATCGCTGAGTTTCGAGATGCAGCTCGGCAGCCACCCGGGATTCGCCAAAGTCATGGCGCCGATGTTGCGCGAGGCCTTCGGCGAGCAGCCCGCGTTCGAGCCCGGCAACCTGTGGCGGCTGATGACGCGTGTCAAGCGCGGCCTGATCCGCGTCGATGCCGACGAGGTCACGTACCCCGCGCACGTCATCCTGCGCTACGAGATCGAGCGGCCGCTGATCGAAGGCGAGATCGAACCCGAGGACGTGCCCGCGCTGTGGGACCAGAAGATGGCCGAGCTGCTGCACCTGGACACGCGCGGCAACTTCAAGGACGGCCCGATGCAGGACGTGCACTGGCCCGAGGCGCTGTTCGGCTACTTCCCCTGCTACTCGCTCGGCGCGATGTACGCCGCGCAGTGGTTCGCGGCCATGCGCCGTGCGATGCCGAATCTCGACGAGCGCATCGGCCGCGGCGACTTTGCGCCGGTCTTCGACTGGCTGCGCGACAACATCTGGCATCAAGGCTCGCGCTGGAGCACCGATGAGCTGGCGCTGCGGGCCAGCGGCGAGGTGCTGAACCCGGCGCACTTCAAGGCCCACCTGGAGTCGCGCTACCTGGCTTGATGCCTCAGGAGCGGCGTTCGAAAACGCACGCCGGTGTAAGAGAAGCGGTCGCCGCGCGACTCAGGTTTCACAGCCCGCAAGAACACGCGGGCTGTGTCCCGCTTCAACACTCCACTGAGGTTCAACATGAACAAACTGATCATCGGCGCGGCCAGCGCTGCCCTGGCCCTGGGTTTGGCCGTAACGGCCACGACCGCTTCCGCAAAGGACCGCTACCCCGAGTGGGTGGCCGCCAGCGACGCCAACAAGGACGGCATGGTGTCGAAGGAAGAGTTCCTGCAGGCCATGGCCAAGATGTACGACGACAAGATGGCCAAGATGAAGACGATGAGCGCGGCCGACCAGGCCAAGATGATCAAGGACAGCAACATGACGATCCAGGCCTTCCGGCAGATGTACCTCGAGATCAGCGGCGGCGGTCGCTGAGACCGGCGCGCCGACGGCGCGCCTCTAGTCCACTGAGTCACTGAAATCGGATCGGTGCTGTCTACGCGTTACGGGCGCGCTGCGGCGTTGCGAATGCTCGCAATGCCTATGGGCATTGCTGTGCTTCGCGCCTTGCAGCGCATCCCGTCTCGCGTGTCCCTCACCGCCCATTTCAGTGACTCAGTGAACTAGCGCCGCGCGTGTTCCAGATCGGCCAGCGTCTCTTCGAGCTTGCGCAACGCGCGGGCTGTACGCGGCCCGCCGCGCCGGGCGCGGCCGATCAGCAGGCGCTGTTCGTCATCGAGCACGGCGTGATCGAGCGTCACGCCGTGCGGCGCGAGTTGCTTGGCGATGGTCGAGCGTTGCGAGCGCAGCATCTCGCGCGTGCGCTGGTAGGCATGCTCGGCCAGCGCCCGGCGCTGTGACCAGCTGAAGGTGTTGGCCAGGAACAGCTCGGCGTCGCGGTGATCGGGCTCGAAGAGCAGGATGTCGGTCTGCGGGTGCGTCTGCGCATAGCCCTTCATGCCGAGCTCGAGGCGTGAATGGATCAGCGAGCGGAAGGTCTGCGACAACACGACCGGCAGGCCGCCGTCGATGAGCCGCGGAATGCGCTCGTCGTTGCTGCCGAGAACTCTGTGGCGCGGCGCGCGCGTGGCGTCGAACGGCACCAGCGGGTTCAGACAGATCAACAGGTCCAGGCCGTCGTCGAGCAGCACGCTGGCGTGCAGCGTTTTTTTCAGCGCGCCATCGACGCAGGTGCGGCCGTTGATCTCCACCGGCGCGTACAAGCCGGGCAACGCGGCACTGGCCTGCACCGCCAGCGAGATCGGCACGTCGTCGAGGCCCGGTTCGCCGAAAGGCACGGCGTCGCCGCTGTCGAGATCGGTGGCGACGAGCACGAGCTTGCGCTTCAACTTGCGAAAGTCATTCGTGCGGCCGGGCTCGCTGAAGATGAGCGCCAGGCGCTCCTGCATCGCCTGGCCGCTGAAGAGGCCCGCGGGCAGCGCGCGGCCCAGGCGCTCGAAGGCGGCCATGCGCGAACGACCCTTGACGAAATACTGGTAGGCAGCTTGCGCGCTGAGCGAGGGCAGCGCGGCGGCTCGCTTGATGTACTCTTCCCACGCCGGCTTCATCAGCAGCGAGGGGCTGAACAGATCGTTGTTCTTCGATGTGTTCTCGATGAAGCTCGCGCACAGATCGCGCGCGCTCATGCCGTTGGCCAGGCCCGCGGCGACGAAGCCGCCCGCGGACACGCCGACGTAGCCCGAGAGCTGCGTCAGGTCGAGCCCGACGAACGCTTCATCGAGGGCACACAGCGCGCCGATCTCATAGATCGCACCCAAGGGTCCGCCGCCGGCCAGGGCCAAGCCGATGCGCGGCTTGCGCAACGCAGCAGGGGCGCCGCGGCGCCCCTGACTCTTCTTCTTGACGGGCTTCGAGCTCAAGCGGCCTTGCGCACCGCGCGCTTGACCGGCGTCTTCCTGGCCGCAGCACGCGCGGTCTTGGCGGCTGCCTTCACCGGCGCCTTCACCGATGCTTTAGCGCCGACCTTGGCCGACAGCTCGTCGATGCGCTTGATCAGCGCATTGATGTCTTTGCGCGACGGCACGCCCATCTTGTTGAGCGCCTTCTCGACGCGCGCTTCGAAGATCGATTCCAGCTTGTCCCAAGAAGCGCCGGCCTTCTCGCCGACGCCGCCGGCCACGGCGGTCATCTTGCTCGTCACCGAACTGATGCGCTCTTCGGCCAGACCTTGGGTCTTCTTCTGCAGCGTCGAGCCTTGCTTCCTCAACTGCTCGAAGGCCTTGCCGCCTTCGGCCTGCGCCTTGGAGAATGCGCCCATGCCGGCCAGCCAGATGTGCTCGGCCTGTTCCTTGACGGCGGCGGCGATCGGGTTGTCGAGCAGGCCGCCAGGGTTGGAGGCTTTTTTCTGGGCCATCTTTTGCAGCTTCTTGACCATGGGCGTGTCCTTGGGTGAATGGATGCAGGAACTATAGGAGCGCCGAGGCCGCCTGCTTAGTGAGCCGTGTCTATGCGGCGCGTCCGGACAGCCTTGGGGAAAGCGTGCGTGTGGCTCCCCAGGTTTGGCCTAAGAATCGGCGCTCGATTGCCCGACCGAACAAGGAGAACACGATGCAGTATTTCGTCACCGGCGCCACCGGCTTCATCGGCAAACGCCTCGTCAAGACCTTGCTCGCACGCAAAGGCGCCACGGTGTACTTCCTGCTGCGCAAGGAGAGCGAGCGCAAAGTGCCGGAGCTGCTGGAGTATTGGGGCGTGACCAAGGCGCGCGCGATTCCAGTGTTCGGCGACCTGACGAGCAAGAAGCTCGGCGTCGCCGCCGACGACGTCAAAGGGCTGAAGGGCGACATCGACGCGCTGTTCCATCTGGCCGCGGTGTACGACCTGAAGGCCGACGAAGAAACGCAGATCCAGGCCAACGTCGAAGGCACGCGCAACGTCGTCGAGTTTGCCAAGGCGATCGACGCCAAGCACCTGCACCATGTGTCGTCGATCGCTGCTGCCGGACTCTACGACGGCGTGTTCCGCGAAGACATGTTCGACGAGGCCGAGAACCTCGACCACCCGTACTTCAACACCAAGCACGAGAGCGAGAAGATCGTGCGCAAGGAAAGCAAGGTGCCGTGGACGGTCTATCGCCCGGCCTTCGTCGTCGGCGATTCGCAGACCGGCGAGATGGACAAGATCGACGGCCCGTACTACTTCTTCAAGCTGATCCAGCGCATGCGCCAGTTGCTGCCGCCATGGTTCCCGTCGGTGGGCCTCGAAGGCGGGCGGCTGAACATCGTGCCGGTGGATTTCGTCGTGGCGTGCATCGACCACATCGCGCACAGCAAGGCCGATCTCAAAGGCAAGTGCTTCCAACTCGTCGACCCGATGGGCCACCGCGTCGGCGATGTGCTCGACATCTTCAACAAGGCCGCACACGCGCCGAAGATGAACGTCTTCGTCAACGCCGCGCTGCTCGGCTTCATTCCGAAGAGCGTCAAGAAGGGGCTGATGGCGCTGGCGCCGGTGCGGCGCATCCGCGGCGCGGTGATGAAGGACCTGGGCCTGCCCGAAGACATCCTCGAATTCATCAACTGGCCGACGCGCTACGACCGGCGCGATCTCGACGCCGCGTTGAAGGGCAGCGGCATCGAGTGCCCGAAGCTCGAAGACTATGCGTGGCGCCTGTGGGACTACTGGGAGCGCCACCTCGACCCAGACCTGTTCATCGACCGCTCGCTCAAGGGCACGGTGGCCGGCAAGGTGGTGCTCATCACCGGCGGCTCGTCGGGCATCGGCCTGGCAGCGGCGCACAAGTTTGCAGAAGCCGGTGCGGTGACGAT
>JANMHY010000052.1:0-4329 GCA_031375525.1 Burkholderiales bacterium | reverse complement strand
GCGGCGTGTCCCAGTCCACCACGCGCGCTCGCTCGGGGCGGCGGCCGCCATGCTCGGCGTCCGTCACCAGCACGGGCACGCCTTCGCGCAGCAGCGCCCACAGTTCCCGATTGGCCGCAGCCAAACCCAAGGCGCTGCGGTCGCGCGCCAGTTCTTGCAATGCCGACTCCACCGCATCGGCCGGCAGTTGCGGGTTAAGCCGCGCCAGCGCAGCACGCAGCACGGGCCACAGCGCGACATCGGCGCGGCCTTCGCGGCCCAGGCTGCCTTGCGGCCCGAAGGTCTCGCCGTTGCCGGTAGCGATGCGCCAACCGAGTTCCGCCAGCAAGGCGATTGCTGGCTGCTCGACAAGCGAATCTTCGTCGAAGCGCGGCGCCGCGTCGGTCAAAGCGGCCCTCGGCGCATGCCCTTCAGTGCAGCGCCGCGTCGGCGGTCACCAGCGGTTGGAAGTCCTGGCCGCTCATGGGCTGGTAGTCCGCCGCAAAGCGCCCCGACAACTCCACCAGCACGCGCTGATTCGGCGGTGCCGGCTCGGCATTCAGGCGCACCACGCGGGCCGCAATCGAACCCGCCGACTCGGCCATCGCCTTCAGCAAATCATTGACGAGGTAGCGCGGCGCCCAGCCGAGCATGTGGTAATCGTTGGCGGTCTCGATCTGCACCGCCGGGCCGGTTTTCGGGTTGTTCAGCTCCAGCGCCACCTGCAGCGCTTCGCCCTCCACCAGCGTTTGCAGCCGCGCCTGCGAGTGGGCGTTGACATGGCGCCAACCGTGGACGAAGAAGCGGCACGTGAAGCTGCCGTCGCGATGCGGCGCGAGCATCGGAAAGACTTCGAGGTGATCCGTTTGGCGCCGGCCTTCGCTCAGCGCCAGCACCTCCATCGGGTCGGCATTGGCGGGGTCGAGAGCCAGGCGCTCGACAAAATCGCGATAGTCGCCGCGCCGATCGCTGACCAAGCGGTTCTGGAACAGCGGGAACAGCTCATCGTCCTCGTACACGCGACCGAGCGTGGGAAAGGACTCCAGCGGCGCGAAACCCGCCTCGGTATGCGCCCGCTCTGCGCCGCGTGTGTATGCAAAGCGGTAGTGCTGCCGGTCAGGCGAGGCGTCCAGCCGCCCAATGGGATACCACGCACGCGACGCCGCGCCGCCCTCGTGGATCGGGCGGGCAGCTTGCCAGGCGAGGAACAGGGTCTTCATGGTTTTAGAGTTTGCGCAATTGTTCCAAGGTGTGGGCCAGCAGGGCTTTCGAAAATTGCTTGGACTCGGTGGCCATCGCCGCTGCGGGCACCCGGTCCACGATCAATTCCAGCGTTTTGATTTGCACCGCGCCCAGGCGCACGCGCCATGGCTCGAAGTATGAAGGCCACTTCTGCGCCGCGTCCATTGCCAATTGCAGGGGGTTGGCGCCCTTGGCGTCGCTGTCACTCCAATACAGCCCGCCCTGCCCGCGCCGAGCGTACAAGGCCACGCGCCCGGACTCGTGCGCCCAAGCCGCCAGCTTGGCCGGCGGCTCGTTGCGCGCCAGGCTGGACGCATGGTCGAAGCTGGGCGCGATGTCGTGGGTCGCTCCGGCCTGCGCATCAACGCGCCGCAGCACGCCCCAGTTCTCATGGTGCCGATCGGTGTTGAGCACCAACGCGTCGAGCACCAGGTAGCCGGCCAGCATCGTCAGCGCGTCGCCGCGCTGCGCGCCATCTTCGGCGTCGAACAGCTTGCCGATCGCACGAATCACATTGCCGATCGTGTGGTCCGCCTGCTTGCGCCGCTTCTGCGGGTCGTAGCCGGTGACGAACCCGGCCATCAGGTCGTTGCCATGCACAAGTTCGGTGTCGGACCGCGCCAGCGCTTCGAAGCGGCGGCTGAGCGAGCCCCAGTGGCCATCGAGCCGCGCCAGCTCGACCTCGGCGTGCGCGACGCCCAACACTTCGGCCACCTCGGCAACAATCTTCTCGGCCCAATGCTCGCCGGTGACCGCACCCCCACTCTTACGCGAGAACTTGAACAGCCAGGGCTGCGAGTCGTCGGGCAGACGGACCCAATGCTTGTCCTTGCTGCCCATCGGCTCGACACCGCTCAGCCAGTCGGGCTCGACCTCGACGATCGGGTAGGCATCAGGCTCGGGGTTCATGTGGAGGCCCCAGACCTCAAGCCCAGAAGGGAAGGTACTCCGCGAACTTCTTCGACTTGTTGTCAGGATCGGAGGGCTTGATCAGTTTGCCGTCCACCGCTTCCTGTATCAGCACCGACACCATCGAGCGCTGCTTCTCCGGCATCTTCAAGCGCTCGCGCAGACTCTTGTTGGTGAGGCTGCCGCCCGACAGCATTTTCAGCACTGCATGCTGACAGCAGGCTTCGAGGCGCTCGCGCGGCGCCATTTGCGCAAAGCTGCGCGGCGCGAACAGCGTGACCTTGAAGTAGTTCGGACCGGTCGCGAAGTGGATCGGCGGCAGGCCGTAGAGTTCGACTTCGAGGCCGGCCTTCAGCAACCCTGATCCGCGCTCCTCGCAAATCTTGTACAGGCGAAACGACCGCGCCAAGCGCTCGTTGCGTGATTCCGGCTGCGTGCCGATCAAACGATCGAGTTGCTTCGACGGCAGCAGTCCGCCGGGATTGGAGACCTCGATGCGGTTGTTGAAGATCTCGATCAACGGCCCCGCTCCCGAGACCGAGAAGTCCTGGTGGATCAGCGCATTGGCGATCAGTTCGCGCAAGGCGATCTCGGGGTACACGGTCTTGACACGCAGGGCCTGCTCGATGACTTCGCTTTGCGGCAACAACGACATGACGTGCTGCAGCAGGCGCTGGAAGGTGATCGCGTAGCCGCGCGTGCCCTCGGTCTCTTGCTGCGTGTGGGCCTCGTTCGTGCCTTCATACACCACCACCCGCACGGCCTTGCGCGCCAGCTCGGGAAACTCTGCAATCCGGCGCGCCGCAGCCATCGCGCCCAGGTTGGTTACGTAACCACCGCCGCTCGGCGCGCGCTCGATGAAGCCTTCGGCGGCCATCCATGCCAGGCGGTCTTCGGCGGCCGCAGGCAGCGGCCGTTCGAGCAGCGCCAGGATCGGCGCGATGTCGAGCGCATCCAGCAGCCTGTCTTCGGACAGCAAGGTGGACGTGTGCAGCTCCTCCCAGCGCGGCGTTCGGCTGTGCAGCATCAGGTGGCCGATCTCGGGCCGCGATGCGCGCCGCGTGCTCCCGCCCGAGCGGATGTAGGCATCGTCCAGGCCCTTGCCCCGAAGGTGCACCGGCTTGACGGCCGACTCGGGCACGCGGATGAACAAGAGGCGACCCGATGCGAAGTCGGTCACCGCGTGATCGATGGCCAACGGTGGCTCTAGCGCATCGCGGCCGAGGTTGGCCAGTTGATTGACCGCGATGTCGATCTGCGCGCTGTCGATCCCGACTGGCGCGCCGACGCTGTCCACGCCATAGACGAGGAAACCGCCGCCCCGGCTGGTTGGCCAACGCCGACAGGTGCTCGGTCAGGCGGCGCTTGTCCGGCGACAAGCCGCCCTTCCAGTCCAACTCGTTCAACTCATGCCGCGGCGGCGCCAGGCTGGCTTCCAGCAAAGCCGCTGCGCGGTTGAGCCATTCCTTCATTGGACGTTTTCCACTCAAACAAGAAAGCCCTTATGGATCAATAGCTTAGGCCATCCGACCGGCAGCCGCTCAAACAAGCGACGGGGCTGGGGCGGGGGCTGATTCGTCATCTGAAGTGTCCCTTGGTGCGACGTTGATCTGGCCCGACAACAGGCGCGGAAGCAGGAGGTCGCGGGTGCGGCGGAGGTTGGTGATCTTCTTCTTCAGAGCGATCACCTCCTTGGCCATCGGTTCGAGCACGTCATTCAGCCGCACACGCAACGGCGCGGGGGGCCAAACAATCTCGATCCTCTTGACGTGCATGTCGCCAAGGTGAGCTACGGTTGTTCCGACGATTGCCTTGTTCAACGCTTGAATTGGGGCTTCGAGTGCAAGGAACAGATGAGAGGTTCCGATCTCTCCCGCAGAGCGAAACTTCGCAACTCGCTGGTTCTGCATGGCATGTCCAGCGGCCCAGATGCACATGTGGAAGTCGCCGTCCATGCCAACGAGGACGTCACCATCCTCAATCACGTATTTCACGTCGGCACTCTCGTCACTGAACGTCTCGCTGGCGCCCGACGGAATGTTGCGAATGCGGACAACAGGCACGCCGCGACCCACGGCATTGAATGCCTCGGACCGAAACGGGAAACCGTAGATCACGTTGGCGATCTGCATGAGGCCACGGACCTCCCAACCGTGCGGAATCCGGCCGAGCGGGGAATCGACGCGGGGCAGGCTGTCG
>JANMHY010000026.1:0-1928 GCA_031375525.1 Burkholderiales bacterium | reverse complement strand
GTCGGCGACACCGCGCCGCAGGCCGCCGGCGTGATCCACACCGACTTCGAGCGCGGCTTCATCCGCGCGCAGACGATCGCCTTTGCCGACTACGTGCAGTTCAAGGGCGAGCCAGGCGCGAAGGACGCCGGCAAGATGCGCGCCGAAGGCAAGGAGTACGTCGTGCACGACGGCGATGTGTTGAACTTCCTCTTCAACGTCTGAGCGCTGTCGCCGTGCCCCAGGAAGCCCCGTCCGCGCCGCGACGCATCGCTGCGGACCTGGCACCGCCGCCGTGGGCGGTGTTCGCGATCACCTTCGCGGCTTACCTGGCGATGGCCCACCTCGGGCTGATGCTGGCGATTCAGCCGGGCAACGCGTCGCCGCTGTTCCCCGCCGCCGGTGTCGGCCTGGCAGCCGCGTTCGTCTGGGGCCGCTGGGCCGTGGCCGCGGTGGCCGCGGCGGCGCTGGCAGCCAACTTGTGGCTTGTCTCGGCCGAGACCACGCTCGGCGCCGTGGTGATTGCGACGTGGCTGGGCACCAGCGCCGGTGCGGCGCTGCAAGCCGCGGTCGGGGCCCGGATGGTGCGCCGCTTCGTCTCGATCCCCTTGCTGTTGTCGGAGCCGGCCGATCTGGCGCGCTTCATGTTGCTCGTCGCGCCGCTGACCTGCCTGACCAGCGCGACGATTGCGGTGCTGGTGCTGCTGTCCAGCGGCACGATCACCGCCGCCGCGGTGCCGGCCACCTGGGGCGCCTGGTGGGTCGGCGACACGCTCGGCGTGCTGATCGGCGCGCCGATCGTCTGGTCGTTCATCGCCCAGCCGCGCGAGGCCTGGGCGCCGCGGCGCAGCGCGGTGGCGCTGCCGCTGGCGCTAGCAACGCTGGTGATGGCGCTGGGCATCGTCGAGTCGATGCGCAGCGAGGCCGAGCGCTCGCAGCGCGCGTTCCAGCGCGATGCCGAGAACGCGACCAGCATGCTGAGCACGCAGCTGCAGGAGCCGCTGCGCGCCCTCGAAGCGATGCGCGGCCTGGCCGAAGCGGCACCGGATCTGGACCAGGAGACCTTCGGCCGCGCCGCATTGCCGTGGACGCAATCGGCTCCGGTGATGGCCGCGCTGGGCCTGTCCGATCGCGTCGAGCGCGCCGACGTGGCGGCTTACGAAGCGCAACGGCGCACTGCCGGAATGGCCGGCTACCGCGTCACGGAACGCTGGCAAGACCAGCGCGTGCCGCCCGCCGACGACCCGCTGGTCGTGATCCGCTATGTCGAGCCGCTGGCGGCCAACGCTGCAGCGTTGGGCCTGAATTCGCGGTCGCCGGCGCGTGCGCGCCCGGCCGTTGACCTGACGCTGCAAAGCGGCACGCCGGTGGTCACCGCAGCCTTCACATTGGCTCAGGGCGGCCAGGGCGTGGTGATCTACCAGGCCCTCTACCGCGGCGACCCCCAGACCGCCGAGCAGCGCGCTCGCGCCGCGCGCGGCGTGGTCTTTGCCGCCGTGCGGCCAGATCAGTTGCTGCGAGTGATCGGCGAGCGTCTGCCTTCGACGCTGACCCTCTGTCTGATCGACAACGATGCCGAGCCGGGGGCACGCGTGCTCGCCGGCCCCGACGGTTGCGACCGCCTCGAAGCGCCCGCTTCGCGCCTGCATGCAGCGTCGTTGCCCTTCGCTTCCCGCCAGTGGGGCCTGCGCGTGACAGCCAGCGCGAGCGCCGGCCCGAGCGGCATCGGCCGCACTTGGCCGCTGGCGCTGGTCAGCCTGGCCAGCGCGTCGATGCTCGGCGCGCTGCTGCTGACAATCACCGGCCGCGCGCGGCGCATCGAGGCCGCGGTGGCCCTACGCACCGCCGAGCTGCAGCAGCGCAGCACCGAGCTGCAAGCCGAAGCCACGCACCGCCAGCGCACCGCGATCGCCTTGCGCGAGAGCCAGCAGCGGCTGCGCAACATCCTC
>JANMHY010001029.1:0-5552 GCA_031375525.1 Burkholderiales bacterium | reverse complement strand
TGATCCGACAGCCATTGCTGCGCACTCGATTCGTCATGCACCAGCGATGCATCGACCGCCGCTTCGAGTGCTTCGGAGTAGCTGAAGCCGCCGACCGGCAGCGCCGGCGAGGCCAGTCGCAACAGGCCGAGCAGGACGGCGGCTTGCATCAATGATCGTGGTGATCGTGGTCGTCGTGACCGTGGTCGTGGTGCGCAGCGCCGTGCCCATGTGCTGCAGCGTACGCACCACCTTCCGGCTCGAACGGCGCACGGACCTCGCGCACGATCAGGTGCATCGCGCGCAGCATGTCGGCCAACACAGGGTCGGGTTCGAGCTGCAGGTGATCGGGTTTGACTTCGAGCTGCACATGCCGGTTGCCGAGGTGGTAGGCCGCACGCGGCAGATCCACCGGCCCGCCATGCTCGGCGCAGGCCGTCACGCGCAGCACGGCCTGCGGCGCGGCGAGCGCACGGATCAGCGAGCCGTCTTCGGCCACCAGCACATCGCCGCCGCGCACGACGCTGCCGCGCGGCAGGAACACGCCGAGCGTGCGGCCGGCCGAATCGGTGGCGTCGAAGCGGCTTTTCTGGCGCACGTCCCAATCGAGTTCCACCGTCGCGGCGCGTTTCAACAGCACGGCGGCGAGGCCGCGTCCGCCGGGAATGAGCTTGTTCACGCTGAGCATGGCATCCTGACTTGCAGTGGCATGGAGTCGGCGTTAGTATAACGAACGTTATAACGGAGGTGTGCCATGACCGCATTGAAACTCACCCAGATCGGCAACTCCGTCGGCGTCATCCTGCCCAAGGAAGTGCTGGCGCGGCTGAAGCTGGAAAAGGGCGACACCGTGTTCGTGACGGACGCAGCCAATGGGGTGATGTTGACGCCCTACAGCGCCGAGTTCGGGGTGCAGATGGCCGCCGCGCGCAAAGTCATGAAGAAGCGTCGCGATGTGTTGCGCGAGTTGGCGAAGTGAGCAACAAGACTTGGGTGTGGCTCGATGCCGGCGTGCTGCGCGCCGTCCATGAGGAACAACTTGCCGAGCATGGCGGCGCATCGGGTACGCGCGATGACGGCTTGTTCGAGTCGGCGCTGGCACGGCCGCTGAACCTGGCGGCCTATGGCGAGCCGGATGTGCATGCGCTGGCGGCAGCATATGGCGTCGGTTTGGCGAAGAACCACCCCTTCATCGACGGCAACAAACGCACGGCGTTCGTCGCGGTGGAATTGTTCATGGAGCTCAACGGCCATGAACTGACCGCGGGCGACACCGAATGCGTTTTGACCATGCTCGCCGTCGCTGCCGGCAAGATGGATGAAATTGCGTTCGCCCAGTGGTTGCGCCAGCACAGCCGCGCACGCTGATCGCACCGGCCTTCGTGCTCGGCTGGTGGCTCTACCGCCGCCATGGCGCCGGCGCGTGCGAGACGTTTGCGCAATGGGCGTCGAGCACGCAGCCCAAGGCGGCCGATGTCTTGCGCAAGATCATGGCGATGCCCGCATCGATGGTGCGCTGACACCGCCGCGTGGCACGATCCGCGCATGCTGATCTTTCGCCAGCTCTTCGACGCCACGTCGTCGACCTACACCTACCTGCTCGGCGACGCCGACAGCGGGCAAGCGTTGTTGATCGACCCGGTGTTCGAGCATGTGCGGCGCGACAGCGCCTTGCTGCGCGAGCTCGGCCTGTCGTTGCTGGCGACGTTGGAGACCCATGTGCATGCCGACCACGTCACCGGCGCGTGGCTGCTGCAGCAGCGCACCGGCAGCCGCATCCTCGGCGCGGCCGCCGGCGGCGCGCAGGGGCTGGATCAGGCGCTGGCGCATGGCGATCGTGTGGCCTTCGGCGCGCGGCATCTGCAGGTGCGCGCCACACCCGGCCACACCAGCGGCTGCCTGACCTTCGTGCTCGGTGACGCTGGCAGCGCGCCGATGGCCTTCACCGGCGACGCGCTGCTGATCCGCGGCTGCGGCCGCACGGACTTCCAGCAGGGCAGCCCCGAGCGCCTGTACCGCTCGGTGCAGGCGCAGATCCTGTCGCTGCCGCCGCATTGCCTACTCTTGCCGGCTCACGACTACAAGGGCCTGACCGCCAGCAGCGTCGACGAGGAGCGACGCTTCAATCCGCGCTTCGGCGGCAGCAGCAACGAGACCGACTTCGCGGGCTACATGAACCACCTCGGCCTGCCGCATCCGAAGCTGATGGACATCGCCGTGCCGGCCAACCTGCGCTGCGGCCAGCCGGCGAGCCCGGCGCTGCTGCCCGAAGAGCCGGCGTGGGCGGCGCTGGTCTGGACCTTTGCCGGCCTGTGGGAGATCGAGCCGCAGGCGCTCGAAGACGCGGCCAGCAGCGTGCAGATCGTCGATGTGCGCGAGCGCGCCGAATTCACCGGCCCGCTCGGCCACATCCGCGGCGCCACGCTGATGCCGCTGGCCGAGCTGCAGGCGCGCCTGGGCGAACTCGACCGCGCCCGCCCGGTGGTCACCGTGTGCCGCTCGGGCACACGCTCGGCGCAGGCGGCGGTGCTGCTCGGCAAAGCCGGCCTGACGCAAGTCGCCAACCTCGCCGGCGGCATGCTGCGCTGGCGCGCCGCCGGTCACCCGGTGCAAGGCGGCGCGGCCTGAAGCAGCGCCGCGGGGTCAGCGCGCTTGCGCTTCTTCGAA
Organism: Burkholderiales bacterium; assembly: GCA_031375525.1. Lineage (GTDB taxonomy): Bacteria > Pseudomonadota > Gammaproteobacteria > Burkholderiales > Burkholderiaceae_C > CADEEN01. The sequence goes on along the minus strand of JANMHY010001029.1, from coordinate 2,906 downwards.
GGCGCGCTCGTGGCGGTCGGCCGCGGCGTAGAGGTCGCTCGCAAAGCCGGGGTCCGAACGGCGATAGCTGTCGGCCAGCGCGCGCACCGAGGCCAGCTCCTCGGCCAGGCTGCGCGGTGCGGCTTCGGCTTTCGTCGTCACCGCGCGCCAGGCCTGGCGCCAGTGGTTCAGCACAAAGTGCGTGGCGCCCGGCGCCAGGGTCATGATGTTGTTCATGTTCGTTGTCCTTGTTTCAATGGCGGGTGTCGTGTCGGCTGGCCTCGCGCAACTGTTGCGCGACTGCGGCATCGATCGACTGCCAGCGCTGCGCCAGCTCGCGCAATTCGCGCGCCGCGCGGCGCTGGCCGGTGGCGGCCAGGGTGTCCCAGACCCCGCGGCCGATGGCCTGCAACAGCGTCGGCGTTTGCCGCTGGTACGGCGAGGCCAGGGGCGCTGCCTGTTGAACGGCGGCACTCATCGCGCACCCCCGCGCCGCAACAGCCACAACACCAGACTGGCCGCCCAGCGCGCGCCGCGTGGCACGGCCACTGGCCGCGGCATGGTGACGAGAATCTCTTGAGCAGACATGGTTTTGTCCTTTCTTCCCTGCGAGGCGGATGGCCCCGTGACTCGAAGATTAGGGTTTTCACTTATTCTTGGGAAATTGAGGCTCGGAATCCAGGCATCACGCTTGCGAATACCGGGTTGAAAACTTCACGATCGGACCCAAAGCGGCCCCGCATGACCCCATGAACTTCCGCACCCTGGACCTCAACCTGTTGCGCGTTTTCGACGTGGTGATGGTCGAGCGCAACGTCACCCGCGCTGCCGAGCGCCTGGCGATGACGCAGCCCGCGGTCAGCAATGCCCTGCGCCGCCTGCGCGAAGCCATCGGTGAAGAACTGTTCGTGCCCAGCTCGACGGGGGTCACGCCCTCGCCGCACGCCATCACGCTCTGGCCGGCGGTGCGCGAGGCCCTGGCCGGGTTGCGCGAGCTGTTCGACCCGCAGGGCTTCGACCCGGCACACGACGAGCACCGTTTCACACTGGCGATGGCCGACGCCACCGCGGTGGTGATCCTGCCGCCGCTGCTGGCCGCGATCGAACGCACGAGCGTGTCGCTGCAGATCGAGCCGCTTGCCACACGCGACCCGCGCGTGCTGCTCGAGCGCGGCAGCATCGACGCCGCCGTCGGCTTCTTCCCCGACGTGGCGCGTGCCTTGGCCGCGTCGCTCGGCGAAGGCGAGACCGTGCTCGACGCGCTCTACGACTGCGACTATGTCTGCGCGATGCGGCGCGGCCACCCGCTGGCGGCACAGGAGCCGCTGATGCTCGACGACTACTGCGCCGCCGCGCACGTGCGCGTGTCCTTCGCCGGCCGGCCGCACGGCTTCGTCGATGAACAACTGGCGGGGCTCGGACGCACGCGGCGCGTCGCGCTGATGCTCGGCCAGTACGCCGCCGCGGTGCAGGTGCTGTGCCAGACCGATCTGCTCGGCGTGCTGCCGCGCCGCTACGTGCAGGCCAGCGGCGCTGCCGACATGCTGCACGTCACCGCGCTGCCGTTCGAGATGCCGCGCATCGAGATCGGCCTGCTCTGGCACCGCCGGCACGAGCGCGACGTGGCGCAGCGCTGGCTGCGCGAGGCGATCTTGCGCGTGGCGCCGGGCGACTGCTGAGCTGCCTGGCTGCCGTGCGAGCGCTCAATATGCCTGCGCCGTCAGAACAAACAGCGGCGCCGCGCCTTCAGCGGCTGTCGGTCGCCGGCATCTCGGCCCAAAGCGCCGTTGACGTGAGCTGCAGCTTCACCGACGCAAGTTCGATGGCGGCGCCCGGCTCGGCCGGGTGCAGCACCCACAGGCCATCGGACCCGAGGCGGTACAGGTCGGCGCGGCGCGTGTCGGGATCGACCAGCAGGTACTCGCGCAGCGTGGCGATGCGCCGGTAGGCGGCGAACTTGTTGCCGCGGTCGTAGGCGGCCGTGCTCGGCGAGAGCACTTCGGCCAACAGCAGCGGCTCGCTCTTGCTGTTCGGACTTGCTGCGTCGATGGCGCTGCAGGTGACCATGACATCGGGGTAGAAGTACGCGTCGGCCGCTTGCACATGCAGCTTCATGTCGGTGATGAAGGTGCGGCAGGGCGTGCCGGCGAGATGTTGGCGCAGCGTCAAGTACAGATTGCCCGCGGCGGTGACATGCGCTTCACCGGCGCCCGACATCGCAAACACGTCACCGCCCACGAACTCGTGGCGCTGGGTTTGCGTGGCATCCCAGGCGAGGAACTCTTCGGAGCTCAGGCGGTGGGCAATAGCAGTGTTCGACACGGCCGCAGTGTAGGCCGCCGGTTCTAGAACAGATAGTAGCGCTGCGCCATCGGCAACACCGTCGCCGGCTCGCAGGTCAGCAACTGACCGTCGGCGCGCACCTCGTAGGTCTGCGCGTCGATCTGCATCGTCGGCGTGTAGCTGTTGTGCACCATGTGCTGCTTCTTCATCGTGCGGCAGCCTTTGATCGCAGCCAGGTGCTTGTGCAGGCCGTAGCTCTCGGCGGCGCCGTTGGCCAACGCGGCCTGGCTGACGAACGTCAGCGAGGTGCGCGCGATCGCACCGCCGAAGCTGCCGAACATCGGCCGCATGTGCACCGGCTGCGGTGTCGGGATGCTGGCGTTGGCGTCGCCCATCAGCGCCGCGGCGATGAAGCCGCCCTTCAACACCAGGCTCGGCTTGACGCCGAAGAACGCCGGCCGCCAGAACACCAGGTCGGCCCACTTGCCGACTTCAATGCTGCCGACCTCGTGCGCGATGCCGTTGGCGATCGCCGGGTTGATCGTGTACTTGGCGATGTAGCGCTTGACGCGCGTGTTGTCGTTGCGCTCGCCGTCGCCCGCCAGCGCGCCGCGCTGCACCTTCATCTTGTGCGCCGTCTGCCA
>JANMHY010000992.1:0-4754 GCA_031375525.1 Burkholderiales bacterium | reverse complement strand
TTGCCGCCGCCCTGCATCTGGCGCATGAAGTACACCCAGACGCCGATCAGCAGCAGGAACGGGCCCCAGCTGATGAGGATGGTCATCAGCAGCGACTGCTCTTCGCGCGCCTTGACTTCGAATTTGACGTTGTTGCGGATCAGGTCGCCGGTGAGGCCGCGGTCGAGGATCGAGCCGATCGTTCGCACCGTACCGCCGTCGGTGCGCTTGGCCCGGATCTCGATGTTGCCCGGCCCTTCCTGAATTTCGACGCTGGCGACACGCCCGGCGTTGACTTCGGTGAGGAACTCGGAATAACCGATTGCATCGGCGCGCACGGCACCCTTGTCGAGCTGCTTGAAGACCGTGAACAGGACCAGTGCGATCACCAGCCAGACAGCGATCTTCGAAAACCATTGATTGTTCACCGCGGCTCCTTGTGCCTTTGCCCAGACCAAAACAGGTTGGGGTCAGATGCGGACGATTTTAGTCCGATCAAGAGAAAGGGGTTTCGGCAGGATTAAGCGCTAAATCCCTGTCAGCGGACCGAATTCTTCAGACCTAATTTCAGACCAATCCCGACGATGAAAGTTTCCGACGAACGGTCACGAGAGGCTTTGGGCTTGATCGGCTTGACAACGCGAAAGGTTTTCTTGAAAACCTCGACCAATTGGCTGTAGCCGCTGCCATGGAACATCTTGGTCACCAGCGCGCCATCGGCCTTCAAATGCCGGGTCGAAAAATCGATCGCCAACTCCACCAGATGGGCCATGCGGGCGGCATCGACGCCGTCGATGCCCGACAGGTTGGGCGCCATGTCGGAGACCACCACATCCACCGGCCGGCCGCCCAGCGCCGCTTCCAGCTCGGCCATGACCTCGTCCTCGCGCAGGTCGCCCTGAATGAATTGCACGCCCTCGATCGGCTCGAACGGCAACATGTCCAGCGCGATGATCACGCCGTCGAGCTCGCCGACGGCCGCGCCGCCAGCGCCGACCGCCCGGGGCGCAAAGCAGCGTCGCAGGTATTGGCTCCACGCGCCCGGCACGGCGCCGAGATCGACCACCACCTGGCCGGGCTTGATCAGGCCCAGCGCCTCATCGATCTCTTTCAACTTGTAGGCTGCGCGCGCGCGATACCCCTCGCGCTGCGCGAGCTTGACGTACGGGTCATTGACGTGGTCGTTCAGCCATGCCTTGTTGACCTTCTTGCTTTTGGTGTTGACTTTCATGGTGACCGGATAATGAGTGCATGTCCGCCCTCATTCTGACCGCCGCCCAGCGCCGCGAACACCGCGCCGCTTCTCACCACCTCGACCCGGTGGTCGCGATCGGCGGCGACGGCCTGACCGACGCGGTGCGCAAGGAAACCGACGCCGCGCTCACTGCCCATGGTTTGATCAAGGTGCGCATCTTCAGCGACGACCGGGCCGCGCGCGAAGCGATGTTCGCCGAATTGACCGACCAGCTCGATGCCGCGCCGGTGCAGCACATCGGCAAGCTGGTGGTGCTCTGGCGGCCGATCCCTTCGAGAGAGAAAACCGAACGCGAAGACCGTGGCGCCGGACCCAAGGTCGTGAAAGTCCTGAAGTTCAGCAAGAGCGGCAATCACCGGCCGCAGGTCAAGAAGCTCACCGTGCGCGGCAATGAGCGGCTGACAGCTGGCGGCACGGTTAAGCGCGCCAAGAAGCGGCCTCAGACGAGCAGCGTCAAGAAGCGCGCTCTGTCTCAAACGTAGCGGACGTCGATGATCTCGTAGCTCTTGGTGCCGCCCGGCGCCTGGAATTCGGCGCTATCGCCGGCTTCCTTGCCGATCAGCGAGCGCGCGATCGGCGAGGAGATCGAGATCAGGCACTGCTTCAAATCGGCCTCGTCGTCGCCGACGATCTGGTAGGTGACCTTGGCACCGCTGTCTTCGTCTTCAAGATCGACCGTGGCGCCGAAGACGACGCGGCCATCGGCTTCGAGTTTCGAAGGATCGATGATCTGCGCTGCGGCCAGCGTCGATTCGAGCTCGAGGATGCGGCCTTCGATGAAGCCTTGTTTGTCCTTGGCGGCTTCGTACTCGGCGTTTTCCGACAGATCGCCTTGAGCGCGCGCTTCGGCAATCGCCTGAATGACGGCGTGGCGCTCGACCGATTTCAGCCGCTGCAATTCGGCCTTGAGTTTTTCCGCGCCGCGCACGGTGACAGGAACAGTGGCCATGGTGTTGGATTCGTCAGTCTGAAATGAAGCCGCCGCCGAGGCCATGCCCCGGCGGCGGAGGGATCGGCACGATTCTAGTGAAGCTGTGAATGCAGCTCTTGCAAAGACATCACGCCGAAGTCGGCCTGGTGCTTGAGCGCTTCGGTGGCGGCTTCGCAGCCTGCCATCGTCGTGTAGTAGGTGATGCGATGCGCCAGCGCTGCGGTGCGGATGTAGCGCGAGTCGGCGATCGCCGTACGCGTTTCGTCCACCGTGGTGAAGACGAGCTGGATCTCGCCGGCCTTGACCAGGTCGGCGATGTGCGGCCGGCCGTCCTTGACCTTGTTGACCAGGCGCACCGGCACGCCCGCGGCTTCGATCGCCGCCGCCGTGCCCTTGGTGGCAACGACGTTGAAGCCCAGGTCATGCAGGTCCGACGCCACCTTGACCGCGCGGTCCTTGTCGCTGTTCTTGACGGTGATGACCACCGTGCCCTTGTCCGGCAGGCGTGAACCGGCGCCGAGCTGGCTCTTCAGCATCGCTTCGCCGAACGTCGTGCCGACGCCCATGACCTCGCCGGTGGACCGCATCTCGGGGCCGAGGATCGGATCGACACCGGGGAACTTGTTGAACGGAAAGACGGCTTCCTTGATGCTGAAGTACGGCGGAATGACTTCGCCTTTCACGCCCTTCTGGTCCTTGAGCTTCATGCCTGCCATGCAACGCGCGGCGATCTTGGCCAACGGCTGGCCGGTCGCTTTGGACACGTAAGGCACGGTGCGCGAGGCGCGTGGGTTGACTTCGAGCACATAGACCACCGCCTCGTCGCCCTCGCCTTGAATGGCGAACTGCACGTTCATCAGGCCGATGACCTTCAGCGCCTTGGCCATCACCGCGGTCTGGCGGCGCATCTCGTCCTGCAGCTCGGGGCTGAGCGAGTACGGCGGCAGTGAACAGGCCGAGTCGCCGCTGTGGATGCCGGCGGCCTCGACGTGCTCCATGATGCCGCCGATCATCACGTCGGTGCCGTCGCTGATGCAATCGACGTCGACCTCGATCGCGTCGTCGAGGAAGCGGTCGAGCAGCACCGGCGACTTCTCGCTGACCTTGACTGCCTCGCGCATGTAGCGCTCGAGATCCTTGTCGCCGTGCACGATCTCCATCGCCCGGCCACCGAGCACGTAGCTCGGGCGCACGACGAGCGGGTAGCCGATCTCTTGCGCCAGCAGCAACGCGGCTTCTTCGGTGCGTGCGGTGCGGTTCGGCGGCTGGCGCAACTTCAACTCGTGCAGCAGCTTCTGGAAGCGCTCGCGGTCTTCGGCGATGTCGATCGAGTCCGGTGACGTGCCGATGATCGGCACGCCGGCGCGCTCCAGATCGAGCGCGAGTTTCAACGGCGTCTGGCCGCCGTATTGCACGATCACGCCGGCCGGCTTTTCCTTGTCGACGATCTCGAGCACGTCTTCGAGCGTCACCGGCTCGAAGTACAGGCGGTCGCTGGTGTCGTAGTCGGTGGAGACGGTCTCCGGATTGCAGTTGACCATGATGGTCTCGTAGCCGTCTTCGCGCATCGCCAGCGCAGCATGCACGCAGCAGTAGTCGAACTCGATGCCCTGGCCAATGCGGTTCGGCCCGCCGCCGAGCACCATGATCTTCTTGTTGTTCGTCGGCTCGGCCTCGCACTCTTCGTCGTACGTTGAGTACATGTAGGCGGTCTGCGTGGCGAACTCTGCCGCACAGGTGTCGACGCGCTTGTAGACGGGCCGCACGCCGAGCGCGTGGCGCTTCTCGCGCACGGCGTGCTGGTGCGTCTTCACCAGGCCGGCGATGCGTTTGTCGGAGAAGCCCTTGCGCTTCAGGAACTTCAGCTCGTCCTTGCCCAGGCAGTCGAGCGTGCGCGACGACAGCGTTTTCTCGACGTTGATCAATTCTTCGATCTGCGCCAGGAACCACGGGTCGATGTTGGTCTCTTCGAACACTTCGTCGAGTGACATGCCCAGCCGGAATGCGTCGCCGACGAACAGGATGCGCTCCGGCCCGGCGTTGCCGATCTGCTCGACGATCTCGTCGCGGTCGGTGCTTCGGGACGTCAGGCCGTCAATGCCGGTTTCGAGCCCGCGCAGCGCCTTCTGAAAACTCTCCTGGAAGGTGCGGCCCATCGCCATGACTTCGCCGACCGACTTCATCTGCGTCGTCAGGTGCGGGTCGGCAGCGGGAAATTTCTCGAAAGCGAAGCGCGGGATCTTCGTCACCACGTAGTCGATGCTCGGCTCGAAGCTCGCCGGTGTGGCGCCACCGGTGATGTCGTTGCGCAGCTCGTCGAGCGTGTAGCCGATGGCGAGCTTGGCGGCGACCTTGGCGATCGGAAAACCCGTCGCCTTGCTCGCCAATGCCGACGAGCGCGAGACGCGCGGATTCATCTCGATGACCGTCATCCGGCCGTTCTTCGGGTTGATCGAGAACTGCACGTTCGAGCCGCCGGTATCGACGCCGATCTCGCGCAGGATCGCGATCGAGGCGTTGCGCATCAGCTGGTATTCCTTGTCGGAGAGCGTCTGCGCGGGCGCGACGGTGATCGAGTCGCCGGTGTGG
>JANMHY010000889.1:0-5789 GCA_031375525.1 Burkholderiales bacterium | reverse complement strand
CCGCAAAGTCGAGGTCGAGCGCCGGCTGCACCTGCGTCTGGTTCAGCGCAGGCTCGACCATCTCGATCGGGTCTTCGACGGTGCAGACGTTGACTTCGTCGGTGGCGAGTTGCTTCAGCGTCGCGTAGAGCGTCGTCGTCTTGCCGCTGCCGGTCGGGCCGGTGACGAGGATGATGCCGTGCGGCTTGGCGACGAGCGTGTTCCAGCGCTGTGCATCGGCGGGCGAAAACCCCAGCGCATCGATACCTTTGCCGACGGTCTGCGGATCGAAGATGCGCATCACCATTTTTTCGCCGAAAGCCGTGGGCAACGTGGCCAGGCGCATTTCGACTTCACCGCCCGACTGCCCGCTCATCTCCGGACGGATGGTCTTGATGCGGCCGTCCTGCGGCCGGCGGCGCTCGACCACGTCCATGCGGCCGAGCAGCTTGATGCGCGCCGTCATCGCGTTCATCACCGTGATCGGCGCTTGATAAACGGTGTGCAGCACGCCGTCGATGCGAAAGCGGATCGCGCCCATCTCGCGCCGCGGCTCGAGGTGAATGTCGCTGGCGCGCTGGTCGAAGGCGTACTGCCACAGCCAATCGACCACCTGCACGACGCCCTGGTCATTGGCGTCGAGCGTCTTGTTGTTCTTGCCGAGCTCGACCAGTTGCTCGAAGCTCGCCAGCGCGTTGGTCTCGCCCGACTTGACCGCATTCTTGATCGAGCGCGCGAGCGTGAAGAACTCGGTCGTGTACTTCGCAATCTCAGTCGGGTGCGCCACCACCAGTCGCAGCCGCTTCCTGGTGTGGCCCTCGATCTCCTTGACCCAGGCGTTGTCGAGCGGCTCGCAGGTGGCGACGGTGACTTCGTGCAACGCCACCGACACCGGCAGCGCGCGCTTCGATTCGGCATAGGCCACCGACATCACGTCGGCGACGCGGCCGACATCGACCTTCAGCGGGTCGATGCGCAAATAGGGCAGGCCGATGTGCGCGGCCAGCCACTCGGTCAGCGCTTCGGAGTCGAGCGCACGGCCCTTGCTCGATTCACGGGCGTCGACCAGGCTGGCGTTGCCCAGGCGCAGCAGCGGGTGCTGGCTCGAATCGCCGGCACCGAAGCGCGCGCGCACGCGGTTGGCGTCGGCTGCGCTGATCAGGCCGTCTTCATGCAGGCCGTTGAGCAGAAAACGCCAGTCGAGCCGGCCTTGGGGGAAGGTTTTATTCATAGCGGTGGGAGCGGGCGCACCATCTTCAGCCACTTGCGGGCCGGCAAGCCGACCTCGCGCTCGATGACCGCGGCCCGGCTGAGCAGTTCCTCACGGCCGGGCACTTCAACGCCGCGCGTGGCGATGACGACGGTGTTGCCTTCCCTGGTCGGCGTCAGGCTCCAGACCTGGTCGCGGCCGAACGCAGCGGCGATCCGCGCGGCGCTGGCGGCAAAGCTCGACGCGCGGCCGAACAGGTTGACGCTCATCACGCCGCCGGGCGCCAGCACATCGCGGCAGTTCGCATAAACCGCATCGCTGTCGAGCACCGGCGCGGCGGCGTCGTGGTCGTACAGATCGACGTTGAGCACCTGCGCGACGCCGCGGTGCGACGGATCGGCAACCCAATCACCCGCATCGGCCTCGATGACCGACAGCCGCTCGTCGTCGGCCGGCAGCTTGAAGCCGTGATAGCACGCCGAGATGACGGCCCGATTGAGCTCCACCGCCGTCACGCGCGGCATGCGCAGCACCGCATGGCAAAAGCGCGTGATCGATGCCGCGCCCAAACCGAGCTGCACTGCATGCCCGCTCGCCACCTCGGCGCTCGGCCGCCACAACATCCAGGCCATCATGCGCTGCACGTACTCGAGCACGATCACCCGCGGCTCGCGGATCAGCATCGCGCCCTGCACCCACGGCGTGTCGAGGTGCAGGAAGCGCACGCCGTCGTGCTCGGAGATCGTGGCAAAGGGCAACTCGGAAACGTCTGATCGCATGGCGCGACGATAACCGCTTCACGCCTTCGACTTGATCTGCAAGCGATGCGCCCCCGGCCCAGCGCTTACCAGCGTGTCGCCCGGATTGCGCAAGGCGCAGCGCTGGAGCGACAGGCAGCCGCAGCCGATGCAGTCGTCGAGCGTGTCGCGCAGCTTTTCCAACTGCGCAATGCGCTGGTTCAGATCGTCGCGCCACAGACGCGACAGCCGCGACCAGTCGGCGCGTGTCGGCGCCTGGCCCTTGGGCAGCGAGTCCAGCGCCGCGGCAATCTGCTCGAGCGAGATGCCGACGCGTTGCGCGGTGCGGATCACGGCCACGCGCCTGAGCACCGCGCGCTCGTAGCGGCGCTGGTTGCCGACCGAGCGCTGGCTGGTGATCAGCCCCTTGGCCTCGTAGAAGCGCAAGGCCGACACGGCGACACCGCTGCGCTGTGCGACGTCGCCGACGGTCATCGTCCATTGAATGTCGCTCTTCATCGGCTGCCCCCCAGAAACGACTTGACCTCAAGTTTAGTTGAGGTTCTAAGGTTCAGGCACGCCATCAACCCAGGAGATCGCCATGGTCCACGCCCCTTGCCCTGCCTTCGTCGAGCACATCAACGCGACGGTGCAAGACATCGACCGCGCCCTGCACTTCATCACCACGGCGCTGCCGCAGTGGCGCTTGCGCGGCGGCGGCACGATCGACTGGTTCGGCAAGTCGATCCGCTGGCTGCACGTCGGCAGCGACGAGCACTACATCGCCCTGCAGAGCGGCGGGCAGGGCCCCGGCCCCGACTGGCAATCGCACCGCACCGCCATCAAACACGTCGGCATCGTGGTGCCGGCGCTGCAGGAAGTGGTGACGCGGCTGCAGGAGGCCGGCTACGGCCTCGACCATTGGGGCGGCGAAACCACACACCGCCGCAGCGTGTACTTCATGCTCGGCGACGAGTTTCAGTTCGAATTCGTCGAGTACAAGACGCAGGATGCCGCGCTGCGTAACACCTACGCCTGAGAACCACCGCGCGCATCCGCCACACCGGCTTCAGCAAAGACCTCGCGCCACGCCGCCAGCTTGCGCTCGAACGACCAGCCCGCGTTGGCCGGGCTGGTCGAGGGCAGGCGGTGCACCGGCAGGCCGAGCGCGCGGGTGACGGTCATCGAACGCGCCGACTCGCTGCCGTTGTGCGCAATCGCGGCCAGCTTCGGCAGGCGCGCCGCCAGGCCGGCGAGGTCGTTGGGCTGCGCGTCTTCGATCGCGCTGTCGAGGCTGCCGTCGCGGCGGCAGGCGGCATAAACGTCCCAGATCGCCAGACCGTGGCGCTGCGCCTGCGCGATGCGCTGCGCATACGGCAGCGCCACCAGATCGACGTCCCACAGTGCCGACAGGATCGGCCAGAACAGGTTGCGCGCATGGGCGTAGTACTGCTGCGATTGCAGCGACGCCACGCCGGGGAAGCTGCCGAGCACGAGCAGGCGCGCGTCGCGGCGCGCGATCGGGGCCAGGCCTTGCAGCGCGTCGGTCACAGCAGAGCCGACAAGCGCGGCAGCGCGGCGCGCACGTTGGCGCTCGTGCGCAGGGCGGTGTCTTCGAGTGTCCAGCCGCGCAGCGCCGCCAAGGTGTTCGCAATGCGCGGCAACTGTGACGGCTCGTTGCGCGATGGCGCTTGCGCGGCGCGGTCTTCGGCCTTGACGTAAAGCCACTGCGGCGCGATGTCGGGCGAATCGGTTTCGACCACCGGCACGTCGTCGGCCAGCGTGGCCGCCAGGTGGCGGATCTGCAGCGCGCGCTCGAACGTCATCGCGCCGCCGAAGCCGAGCTTGAAGCCGCGGGCCGCAAACTGCTGCGCCTGCGCGTCGCTGCCGTTGAAGGCATGCGCCATGCCGCCGGGGACGTCGATGCGGCGCAGATGTTTCAACAAGCCATCGGCCGAGCGCCGCACATGCAGGATCACCGGCAGGCCGTGCACGCGCGCCAGCTTCAACTGCGCGGCGTAGAAGCGCTCCTGGCGCTCGCGGTTCAGGCCGGGTACGAAATGGTCGAGACCGATTTCGCCGACGGCGACGAGGCGCGGGTCGTCCTTGCAGGCCTGCAGCGCATCGGCCAGCCGGTCCAGATCGTCGTCGGCCGCGCGATCGACGTACAGCGGGTGGATGCCCAGCGCATAACTGAGCCCGGCCTCGTGCGCCAGCCGGCGCACGGCGTCGAAGTTGGCCACCTCGACGGCGGGGATGACCTGCATCGCCACTCCCGCGGCGCGGGCGCGCGCGATGACCTCGCCGCGGTCGGCATCGAACGCGGCGGCGTCGAGGTGGCAATGGCTGTCGATCCACATGGGCGAAGGCATTGTCGTCATGCAGAGGCTTCGATGCCGTGCTACCGTGCAATCTGCGTTGCAGAAGCCCCTGCACGCGGCAGGAGCCCCCGCATGAAGCGAACCCCGCTCTACAGCGCCCCCCGGCGGCCGACGGCCGCGCCACCTGCCGAACAGGCCCCTGCTGCGCCGGCCGCTGCGGCGGCGGTTGCAGCGCCGGTCGTGCCGCGCCGGCGGCGCTGGCGGCAAGCGGCGCTGGCCACGCTGGCGCTGCTGGCCACCCTCGCCGCACTGTGGCAGTTCGGGCCCAGGTTGCCGAAGCCGCTGACGCAGAAGGACATCGACCGCGCGGTCTTGCACACCCTGACCAAGACAGCGCTGCCGGCCCCGGCCGCCAAGGCCTTTGCGGCGGTGCGTGGCTCGGTGGTCAAGGTGGTCGGCTACTCGCGGCCCGAAGCCAAGGCCGGCGAGGGCAAGCCCGATGCCAAAGCCCGGAACTTCGTGGGGCCGGAGTACGAAGAGCCCGACGAGCGCGGCGTCGGCAGCGGCGTGGTCATCGTCGATAACGGCACCATCCTGACCAACCTGCACGTGGTCTATGGCGCACGGCGCATCAAGGTGGTCTTCGCCGACGGGCTCGAGTCCGACGCCGACATCGTCGGCCTGCAGCCCGAGAATGATCTGGCGGTGCTGAAGGCGCGCAAGATTCCGGATGATCTGATCGCGGCGACGATGCGCAGCACCAGCGACTTGCAGCCCGGCGACCGCGTCACCGCCGTCGGCTTCCCGTTCGGCATCGGCCCCTCCGTCTCGCACGGCGTGGTTTCGGGCCTGAAGCGCGAGTTCCGCTCGCCAGAGGGCAAGCGCATCCTGACCAACCTGATCCAGTTCGACGCCGCGGCCAACCCAGGGAACTCCGGCGGCCCGTTGGTGACTGACGACGGTGAAGTTGTCGGCATCGTGACCGCGATCTACAACCCGACCGCCGAGCGCTTCTTCGTCGGCATCGGTTTTGCTGTCCCCATCGAAAACGCAGCGCAGGCTGCGGGCATGCCGCCTTTTTAGGAGTGATGAATGTCTGACCGTCTCAGCGCCAACGACACCGGCACGTTGATGGAGCAACTGCTCTACGAAGTCAAACGCATCGTCGTTGGCCAGGACAAGTTCCTGGAGCGCGTGCTGGTGGCGATGTTGGCGCAAGGCCACTTGCTCGTCGAAGGCGTGCCCGGCCTGGCCAAGACGCTGACGGTGAAGACGCTGGCGCGATCGTTCTCCGGCCAGTTCAAGCGCATCCAGTTCACGCCCGATCTGGTGCCGGCCGATCTGATCGGCACGCGCATGTTCAACCAGAAGACCGGCGAGTTCTCCACGTCGCTCGGCCCGGTATTCACCAACCTGTTGCTGGCCGACGAGATCAACCGCGCGCCGGCCAAGGTGCAGAGTGCCCTGCTCGAAGTGATGCAGGAACGCCAAGTCACGATCGCCGGCGTGTCGCACAAGGTGCCCGAACCGTTTCTGGTGATG
>JANMHY010000988.1:0-1551 GCA_031375525.1 Burkholderiales bacterium | reverse complement strand
GCCACCGGCGGCGGTTTGGCCGGCTCGCCGCGCTCGACCCTGCCGATGAACTCGCCGAGCGCGTCGCGCACCGCGCTGGCGGCCTCGCGTTCGGCGCCTTCTTTGTCGCGGATCAATTGCAGCAGCGGGTCGCGGGCCTGGCTCGGGTAGAGGTCGAAGACCAGGCGGTGCTTGTAGGCCGCCACGGGGTTCAACGTGAAGACCTGCGGCGCGGTGGCCTGCTTCAGATCGAACACCAGGCGCACCACGCGCGACTGGTTCTGGCCGACGCGCACGCCGGCGATGTACGGGTCGTCGGCCTTGACCTTGCCGAGCAGCTCCTTCAACTGCGGGCTGAGCTCGAGGCCGTCGATGTCGATCACCAGGCGGTCGGGGCCGTCGAACAGCGAGTGCTTGGCGGCGAGTGCAGCGTCGGACTCGATGGTGACGCGCGTGTAGTCGGCCGCCGGCCAGACGCGCACGGCGACGATCTCGGCGCCGAAGGCGAGCTGCGGCGCTTGCAGCAGCAGCGCGAGGCTGCCGAAGCGAAGGGCCTCGCGGCGTGTGGTCTCGTGGCTCATGCGGTGAGCAGCAGAACGCCGTGCGGCGTCAAAGCGTGCACCGTGACCTGCCGCACATCGGTGTCCAGTGGTTCGATCTGCAAGCGCCAGTCGGGCACGGGCAGCACCGGCGCCGCGTTGTCGGGCCACTCGGCGAGCTTCAGTCCGGGCGCGGCGAAGACATCACGAAAGCCGGCGTCGGCCCATTCGCGCGCATCGCTGAAGCGGTAGAAGTCGAAATGCGAGACCGCGCGGCCATCGACGTCGTACGGCTCCATCACCGCATAGGTCGGGCTCTTGATGCGGCCCTTCACGCCGAGCGCGCGCAGCAGGTGGCGCACGAAAGTGGTCTTGCCGGCGCCGAGCGGGCCAACGAGCGCGATGAAGGTCGAGGGAAACAGCGACGGCGACAGCGCCAACCGCGATGCAAATGCAGCGCAGGCCGCTTCGTCGGGCCAGGTCAGGCAGCGGGTTTCTAGAATCGGTGGGTGATCGGTCAACAACATGCTTCGGTGGATGGCGCGCGTGTGCTCGGGCAGGTGCGCACCTGGGCGAAGGAGTTGGGATTTTCACAGATCGGTGTGGCCGGCATCGATTTGTCCTCCGCCGAGGCGGGGTTGAGTGCGTGGCTCGATGCCGGCTTTGCCGGCACGATGCACTACATGGCGCGCCACGGCCTGAAGCGCGCGCGGCCGGCGCAGCTCGTGCCGGGCACGGTCAGCGTGATCACGGCGCGCATGGATTACCTGCCGCGCGAGGTGGCTGATGGGTGGCAAGCGATCGAGTGGCAGCGCATCGGCGATGCGCGCGCGGCCACCGTGTCGCTCTATGCGCGAGGGCGCGACTATCACAAGGTGTTGCGCACGCGGCTGCAGGCGCTGGCCGAGCGCATCGCGCAAGACATCGGCCCGTTCGGCCACCGCGTCTTCACCGATTCGGCGCCGGTGCTCGAAGTCGAGCTGGCATCGAAGAGCGGCCTCGGCTGGCGCGGCAAGCACACGCTGGCCTTGTC
>JANMHY010000914.1:0-3977 GCA_031375525.1 Burkholderiales bacterium | reverse complement strand
CGCCGAGATGCCGCCGAGGGCCAGGCCGTTCATCGCCTGTTCGAATTCGGGCACGAACTGGCCGGGCGAGGCCCAGCCGAGGTCGCCGCCGGCGCTGGCCGAACCGTCGAGCGAGTGTTCGCGCGCGATGTCTTCGAAGCGGCGCTGGCCGCCCTCGATCTGGCGCTTGAACTCGGCCAGACGCGTGCGCACTGCGGCTTCGGTCAACTGATCCGAGGGCCGCAGCAGCACGTGGCGCGCGCGCGTTTGCGTGACGCGCAGCGCACCGCCTTCGGCGCGCTCCTGCAGCTTGATGACGTGAAAGCCGGCGCCGGTGCGCAGCAGCGCCGGCGCCAATTGGCCGGCCTGCAGCGGGCGCACGGTTTCGAGAAAGATGTCGGGCAGTTTGTCGGCCGGGCGCAGGCCGATCTCGCCGCCGCGCTCCTTGTTGTCGTCTTCGCTGACCTGCTTGGCCACCGCGGCAAAGTCTTCGCCGCCGCGGATGCGCGCCAGCACGGCCTCGGCGCGCGCGCGGCGCTCGGCCACCGTGGCCTCGTTGGCGCCGTCGGGCAGCTTGATCAGCACCTGGGCGATGTTGTATTGCACTTCGCCGGCGCTGCCGCCGCGCTGCTTGTCGATCAGCGCGTCGATCTCGCCGTCGGTGATGCGGATGCGCTGCGCAACCTCGCGCTCGCGCACGCGCTCGACCATGATCTGGTCGCGCAGGTTGGCGCGAAAGCGCGGCAGGTCCAGACCGTCCTGCGCCAGGCGCTGGCGCAACTGCACCGGCGTCAACTGGTTCTGCGCGGCGACCACGGCAACGGCGCGATCGACCTCGTTGTCATCGACCTTGATGCCGCTGTCGCGGGCGTGGGAGAGCATCGCGCGGTCTTCGATCAGCGACTCGAGGACCGCGCTGCGCAACTCGCCGTCGCCGGGCAGGCGCTGGTTCTTGCGCTGCGCATCGGCGCGGGCCAGGGTGATGCGCTGGTTCAATTCGTACGCCGTCACCAGTTCCTGGTTGACGACCACGGCAATGTGGTCGCCGGGACGCAGCGTCGGCGCGCCGCGCAGCGCTTGTGCGCACACGGCAGGCGCGGCCAGCAGCGCCAGGGCTGCGAGCAGCGTCTCGGGGCGGGGGAGTTTGGTCATCGGTCGATCGGAGCAGGCGCGCTGCGGTTGGTGTAGGTGCGCAGTGGCGGGTCGCTGCGGTCTTCGCGCAGCAGCGTGTAGCCGGGGATATTGTCCTTCAAGACCGCCAGCGGGTTCGAGCCCAGGCGCGACAGGCCCACCAGTTCGAGTTGCACCAACAAGCGTGTCGTGGCTTCGGCGCGGCCGGTGGAGATGCGCTCGGCCACGATGCGGCCGATCCAGCAGCCGGCGTCGTACTCGAAACCGGCCAGCGAATCGGTGATGCGGCTGTCCTTCACCGAGTAGTTGACGCGGCCGACGCCGTAGAGCGTGCCGCGGCAATCGCTGCCGCTGCCCGGCGCTGCGTTGCGATCTCGCGTGTACAGCGGCCACTGCCAGCCGACGTCGAGCTGCTCGCTGGCGCCGCGCGTCAGCCGGTAGGCGGCAGAGAGCGTGCGAAACGGCCCCGGCTGAAAACGCGCCGAGAGCAGCGAGCGTGTGATGCGGTTCGACTCGGGGCTGTACTGCGCCGCGGCGTCGAAGGTCCATTTCGACGACAGGTGCGCGCTGCCGTCGAGCAGCACGTCGGAGAAGCGCTGTTCGAGCCGCACGCCGTCGGGTGTGATGCGCTGATCGCGCAGCAGGTAGCGCTGCGCGATGCCCAGCCGCAAGGCCTCGCGGCCGCTGGCGGTGTCGATCAGCCGCGTCGTCACGCCGGCCGTCACCTGGTGCGCGTCGCTGACGCGATCGACGCCGGCGAAGGCGTTGTCGCTGAAGACCGAGATCGTGTTGAAGTCCTTGGCCGCGGTATCGAACAGCGGCAGCGACTCCTGCGCGCGGTACGGCGTGTTGACGTAGAGCACGCGCGGCTCCAGGGTCTGCGTCAGGCGCCGCTCGCCCCACAGCGCGGCGCGCTCGAACTGCAGGCCGCCGTCGAGGCTCAGCGTGGGGATGGCGCGCGAGGCGCTCGTGCGGCCGTCGCTCATCGGCGTGTCGGTGTGGTACTGGGCGAGGTTCAGCGCCGCGCGCGGCGTGAACCAGGCGCCGGTGTCGCGCCAGGTGTGGCTGGCCTGCGCCAGCAGGTGCAGGCGCTCGCCGTCGGGGCGCGCTGGCGTGCCGGGGTCGTCGCGCGTCAGGCGAAAACGGTTGGCCTCGGCCTCGAACGACAGCTCGGGCCCGCGCTCCCACGGCCGGCCGAGGCCGCGCCAGCCGATCTGCGGCGCGCGGTGGTAGGGCGCGCTGATCAGCGTCAGCGGGTCGGCGTCCTGCAGCACTTGCCAGTACTGCACGCGGGCGTAGGTCGTGGTGTCCATGCCGGCAACGCGCCAGTCGTGTTCGGCGCCGGCAGACATTGGCAAGAGGCGCGGCGTGAACGAGCGCAGCGCATTGCCGAAGTCTTTCCAGTAGCCGTCGTCGGAGACGCGCAGGCCCTCGTGCCGCCAGCGCCAGGCATCGCCGGCGGCGCTGCCGAACGCAAAGCCCTGCTGCTTCCACTGCAGCGCGCTGCGCGACGCGTCGAAGACGCGGTCATGCGGCAGCCAATGCCACTGCACTTCGCCGCCGTGGCGCGGCTCGAGGTAGCGCGCTTCGCTCGTCAGGCCGAAGCCGCGGCGCGTATAGACGAACGGCGTGAAGGTGGCGTCGCGCTGCGGTGCGATGTTCCAGTACCACGGCACCCCAACCTCGAAACCGCTCTTGCTGTCGAGGTTGAAGGTCGGCGGCAGCCAGCCCGACTTGCGCTCGTCGGTGAGCGGAAACGACAGCACCGGCGCGGCCAGGATCGGCACGCCGAGAAAGCGCAGCACCGCGCCCTCGGCGATGCCCTCGTTGGTTTCGAAGTCGAGCTTGACGCGATCGGCGCTCATCAGCCAGGCCGGCATGCCGTCGCCGCTGCGCGTGCAACTGGTGTAGTCGGCGCGCGTGAGCTGGGCCCGCTGCTCGTCGATGAAGTCGATGCGCTCGGCTCGGCCGCCGGCTTGCGTGCGCGCAAAGAAGTACTCCGGTTGGGTGAACCAGCCTTCGAAGCGGCCCAGCGTCAGCGACAGCTCGGGGCCGGCGAACCAGCTGCCGTCGCTGATTTCGATGCGCACATGGCCGCGGGCGCTGGCGCGGTCGGCCACGTAGTCGTAGTCGAGGCGGTCGCTCTTCAGCGTCAACCGGCCGCGCTGCAAGAGCACCTTGCCCTCGGCGACAAAATCGAGATCCGGGCGTCCGCGCAGCTCGTCGGCTTCGAGCGTCATCGGCAACTGGCGCTCGTCGGCGCCGACGCTGGCGCGCCGCTCCTGGGCCGAGGCGCCAGACGGTACCAACAGCGCCAACAGCAGCAGGGTGGCCAGCGCCAGAGCGTGGCGGTGAATCGGCATCGAGGAAAGAGCGGCGGGCCGGATTGGATTTGTAGAATGAAAATTATCCATGACAGCCGATTCAACGTCCTCAACGCCCGCCGAGGTCTCCTGGGCCGACCTGAAACGCAAGGGCGACTTCGAGCAGTGGCTCGCGCCGCTGGCGTCGCAGCATGGTTTGCGCACCGAGACTTTGCGCGCTGCGTCGGCCGACGCGAGCTTTCGCCGCTACCTGCGCATCGACTCTGGCAAGGGCCACAGTTTGGTCGTGATGGATGCGCCGCCGCCGCAGGAAGACGTGCGGCCCTTCGTCAAGATCGCGCAGCAGATCGGGCGGGCGGGCTTGCACGGGCCGCAGGTGCTGGCCGCCGACGTCGAGCGCGGCTTCCTGCTGCTGACGGATCTCGGCCGCACGCTCTACCTCGATGCGTTTGCGGATGCCAGCCCGAAGCAGACCGACACGCTGATGCGCGACGCCATCGCAGCGCTGGTGCAGTGGCAATCTAAGGTGCCCGGCGACACGCT
>JANMHY010000887.1:0-1880 GCA_031375525.1 Burkholderiales bacterium | reverse complement strand
AGTCTCGCACGAGCCGCAGGCCGAAGCCGATGAGGAACACGCCCGCAGCGCGTTCGAGCCAGCGCGCAGCCGTGCGGTTGGCTTTGACCTTGGCCGCCACCGCATTCGCCAACGCGCACAGCGTCAGGCAGTAGAGCGCGGTGATGACGGCGATGGTGGCCGCCATCGCTGCGAACGTCGGCAGGCCGCGGTGCGTGGCCGGGTCGATGAACAGCGGGAAGAAGGCCATGTAGAAGACGATCGCCTTCGGGTTGAGCAGCGTGATGACGAACGCCTGGCGTGCGTAGTGGCGCGGCTCGATCCTGATCGGCGAGGCCGCGCCATCGCCTTTGGAGAACAGCAACCGCAAGCCGACCCACGCCAGGTAGGCCGCGCCTGCGTACTGCACCGCCTTGAACACGCTCGGGTTGGCGGCCAACAGCGCGGCGACGCCGGCCACCGCGAGCCACAACAGCACCTGGTCGCCGGCGATCAATCCCAGCGTGGCCGCGGCGCCGCCGCGAAAACCGCCCTTGCCGGTGGAGGTGAGCAACGCAAACGTGCCCGGCCCCGGCAACGCGAGGAAGAGCAGAACAGTGGCGCAGAACGCGCCGTAGTCGGTGATGCCGAGCATGAGGATGGGCGGGTCGGAAAACGAATGCGCGAGATTAGCGGAACATCGCGCGCCTCGACGACAATCCCGGCCGATGAACACCGAGCCCGACGAGCAGCCCCAAGAGACTGCGCCTGCCGCGACCCACGCCGCCGAGGAGGCGGCGCCGGTGACACCGCCCGCGGTGGCCGAGGAGGCGGCGCCAGCCACCGCGTCGGCGAGCCCCGCACCCGTCGCACCCGTCGCTCCTGCCGGCCTCTCGCCCGCCGAATGCGGCGCGCGCCTGGCCACGCTGTTCCCGGCGTTGTTCATCGCGCCGGGCGCACCGGGGCCGTACAAGCCGATCAAGCTGCGCATCCACGCCGACATCCAGGCGCGGGCGCCGGGCGAGTTCAGCAAGCGCGTGCTCGGCATCTTCTTTTCGCGCTACACAACGACCAATGCGTACCTGAAAGCGCTGGCCGCGCCGGGTGCGCAACGATTCGACCTCGACGGCGCGCCGGCCGGCGAGATTGCCGAGGAGCATCGCAACGCCGCAGTCGAAGAGATCGCGCGGCGGCAGGGGATCGCGGCCGAGCGGCGTGCGATGCAGCAGCCGCGCCGTGCGCCACCACAACAGCGCGAGCCGGCGTCGCCCACCGGTGCGCCGGCAGGCGACGTGGCCACCGACCCACGCCCACACCCGCCGCGCCCGCCACGAGAACAGCGCCCGCCGCGTCCACAGCGCGACGATCGCGATGGCCGCGGGCCACGGCGCGACACCCGGCCTGCGCGCGGCGCAGCGCCGCAGCGCCCGCCACGACGCGACGACGCACCGCCCCGCGCACCGTCGCAAGAGCAAGCGCCCACCCCATTGCCCGCCGACCCGGCGCAGCGTGAGCGCGCGCTGCTGCTGCGCGCCTTCGAAGCCAGCCCGCTGAGCAAGGCCAACTTCTGCGCACTGAAGCGCATCAGCGAAGCCGACCTCGACACTGCGCTGGTGCAAGCACGCGGCGAGCGCCGCTGACAAAGCCAACGGGCTTGCGCCAATACCGCCCGCAGGTCTAGAGTCGCGCGTCCCGGCGGCATGGGTCATGCCGCAGCGAACTCGAAGGAGACTTGCGATGTCTGCAGCTTCCCCCAGCGCCACGGTGCAGCAGTGGCTCGACGATTTCGGCGCGGCGATCACGCGCGCTGACTTTGCGGCAGCCGCCGCGATGTTCGGCGACGAGAGCTACTGGCGCGACCTGGTGTCGTTCACCTGGAACCTGAAAACCGCCGAAGGGCGCGAGCAGATCCGCGAGATGCT
>JANMHY010000868.1:0-2251 GCA_031375525.1 Burkholderiales bacterium | reverse complement strand
CGCCGGCGAGTTGGTGTTTCTGCACGCCGACATCTGCCGGCGCGAACTCGACATCGAAATCGAAGGCCACGCCTGGGCCGAGGGAGAACTGGCTTGACACTTGCGAAGCGCATCGCGCCGCTGGCTCTGGTGTGCGTAGCGCTGCCCGCCGCCGCCGAGTTGCAACCGCTGTGGGAGGCCGGCATCGGCTTGTCCGCGCTGACGCTGCCGCACTACCGCGGCAGCGACCAGAACCAGAGCTGGCTGCTGCCGCTGCCGTACTTCGTCTATCGCGGCGACATCTTCCGCGCCGACCGCGAGGGCGCGCGCGCCGTCTTCATCGACAGCCAGCGCTTCGATGTCGACGTGAGCGTCAGCGCCACCGCACCGACGCGCGGCGACGACAACATCGCCCGCCGCGGCATGCCCGAGCTGGCCGGCACGCTGCAGGTCGGCCCCAACGTCAATCTTCGCTTGGCCAATGGCCCTGGCTGGAAGCTCGAGTTGCGCCTGCCGGTGCATGCCGTGGTGACCTTGCAGCGCTCGCCGCAGGCTATCGGCTGGACGGCGCAGCCCAACGTCAACATCGATAGGCGCGTCGGCGACTGGAACATCGGCGCGCAGGCCGGCCTGCTCGCCGGCACGCGGCGCTATCACGACTACCTCTACGGCGTGGACAGCCGCTACGCCACCGCCGAACGCCCGGCCTACGACGCGCCGGGCGGCGCGGCGGGCTGGCGCCTCACCAGCGGCGTCTCGCGCCGCTTTGGCCCCTGGTGGTTCGGCGCCTTCGTGCGCGCCGACTCGGTGGCCGGCGCGTCCTTTCACGACAGCCCGCTCGTCAAACGCGACCACAACGTCAGCGCCGGCCTGGCGCTGTCGTGGGTCTTTGCACAATCCGACAGCCGTGTTGACATCAACGACCGATAACAGCCGCGCGCCGCGCTCGCTGTGGCGCTTCGTGCCCACGCCGCTGGCCTGGGTGGCGCTGCAATTGCACCTCGTGTTCCTCGGCACGTCATCGCTGCTGTGGAACCTGGTTGCGTTGCCGCTGTACTGGCTGCTGCCCGAGCGCGCCGGCCGCACGCTCGGCCGGCAGGGCGTGGCCTGGGTCTATGGCAGCTTCTGGCGCGTCGCCACGGCCACCGGCATGCTGCGCCTGGACTCCGAAGCGCTGCGGCCGCTGCGCAACGAAGCGGGCCTGATCATCGTCGCCAACCACCCGAGCATGCTCGACGCGATGATGCTCGTCGCCGAGCTGCCGCGCGGCGCCTGCATCATGAAAGCCAACCTGCTGCGCAACCCCTTCCTCGGCCCCGGCGCGAGGCTTGCGCGCTACATCCCCAACGACTCACCGCACGGCATGATCCGCCTTTCGGTGGCCGCCGTGAAAGAAGGCGGTCAGTTGGTGCTCTTCCCCGAGGGCACGCGCACGCAGCAGTGGCCGCTGTCGCCGCTGACCGGCAGCTTCGCAGTGATTGCCAAACGCGCGCGTGCGCCGGTGCAGACGGTGTTCATCGACACCGACTCGCCTTACCTCGGCAAAGGCTGGCCGATCTGGCGCTTGCCGCCGCTGCCGATCGTCTTTCGCGCGCGGCTGGGCCGCCGCTTCGAGCCGCGTGAGAATCACCACGAGCTCGTCGCCGAAGTGCAGGCGCATTTGATGCAAGGCCTGCGCGCGGGGCCGATGGCGCAGGGGCCGCAACCGTCAGATGAGTAGCGCTGGATCGTCCACGCACCTGGTGCTGATCCCCAGCTACAACCCCGGGCCCAAGGTCTATGAGACGGTGGCTGCCGCACGGCAGGCGTGGAGCCCCGTGTGGGTGGTGGTCGATGGCAGCAGCGACGGCACCGCCAACGGCTTGCGAGCGCTGGCGGCCAACGACCCCGGCTTGCAAGTGCACGTGCTGCCGCGCAACAGCGGCAAAGGCGCGGCCGTGCTGCACGGCCTCGACCTCGCCGCACAAGCCGGCTACACGCATGCGCTGACGATGGACTCCGACGGCCAGCATCCGGCCGATCTGATCAACGCGTTCATGCAGCGCTCGCAGGCCCGGCCCGAGGCGATGATCCTCGGCCGCCCGGTGTTCGACGCCAGCGCGCCGCTGCTGCGCGTACGCGGCCGGCGCGTCTCCAACGCCTGGACCAACCTCGAAACGCTCGGCGCCGGCGTCGCCGATTCGCTGTACGGTTTTCGCGTCTATCCGATCGCTGACCTGCGCGCGGTGATGCAGCGCCAGCAGTGGATGCGGCGTTTCGATTTCGACACCGA
>JANMHY010000850.1:0-2310 GCA_031375525.1 Burkholderiales bacterium | reverse complement strand
GCCGTGACCACTTCGAGGCCGAGGCACAACGTGCGCGCATTGCCGTAGCGCAGCACCTGCGTGCCGCCGGCGTTGGTGGCCAGGTTGCCGCCGATCGTGCAGCTGCCTTCGGCGGCCAGCGACAACGGGAACAGCAGGCCGGCATCGTCGGCTGCATGCTGGACGGTTTTCAGCACGCAGCCGGCGTGGACGGTCAGTGTGAGATTCGCGCGGTCGAGTTCGCGGATGCGGTTCATGCGCGCGAGCGACAGCAGCACCTGCGTGCCGCTCGCATCGGGCACGCCGCCACCGACGAGGCCGGTGTTGCCGCCTTGCGGCACGAGCGTGCTGCCATGGGCTGCGCAGGCGCGCACGACGGCTGCGACCTCGTCGGTGCTGCCGGGCCGCACGACGGCGAGCGCCTTGCCGCGCCAGCGCTTGCGCCAGTCAAGCTCCCACGCCGACAGGTCGCCTTGCGTGAGCACATGTCCTTCACCGACGGCAAGGCGCAATGAATCAATCACCGCACTTGTCACGTCTTCCTCAACCGCCAGCGCACATGCGTCGAGCACGCTGCGAACAGCACCAGGCAGAGCAGCACTTGCACCCACGCCAGCGTCATCGCCATGCCGCGCTCGGTGACGCCGCGCACCAGACCTTCGGTGACGTACACCCACAAGAGCAGGCTCAACCAGCGGTGCGTGACCATGCGGAACTGTGCGATGCCGACCACGGCAAACGCCAGCGGCAGCACCTTGAACGCCCAGGTGCGCGCGCCGGTAGGCGCAAGCCACAGCTCCCATGCCAGACCGAGCGCTATCAGCGCCAGCAGGCTTGCCAGGGCCACCGCGCGGGTGCGCAGCAGCACGGCGTCGGGCGCGTTGGCAACAGTGGCGGTGTTCACGACTGGCATCATAGGATGATGGTCATGTCCCTT
Source organism: Burkholderiales bacterium (assembly GCA_031375525.1). GTDB lineage: Bacteria > Pseudomonadota > Gammaproteobacteria > Burkholderiales > Burkholderiaceae_C > CADEEN01. The sequence goes on along the minus strand of JANMHY010000850.1, from coordinate 1,394 downwards.
GCTCTGTCCGAATGGCGCAGCCGCGTCAACGAGCTTGTCGAAACCCTGCAGCGCTGGCCCTGGCTCGACACGGCGAAGACGCTGCGCGAGCGCTTCCGCGAAGACCGACTGGGCCTGACCGCCAGCAGCCTGACCTTCACGACGCTGATTGCCCTCGTGCCGCTGGTGACCGTGATGCTCGCCGTGTTCAGCGCCTTCCCGATGTTCGCCAGTTTTCAGACGGCGCTGGAGAAGTACTTTCTGCAAGCCCTCGTGCCCGACGGCATCGCCAAGCCGGTGCTGTCGGCGTTGACGCAGTTCGCGGCCAAGGCGGCGCGGCTGGGCGGTGTCGGCCTGGGTCTGCTGGTGATGACGGCGCTGGCGTTGATGCTGACCATCGACCGCGCGCTCAACGCCATCTGGCGCGTGCGCCGGCCGCGGCCGATCGCCCAGCGCGTGCTCGTTTATTGGGGCGGCCTGACGCTCGGGCCTTTGTTGCTCGGCATCAGCCTGTCGCTGACGTCGTGGGTGCTGACGGCCAGCCAGGGCATCGTCGGCGCTTTGCCCGGCGGCGTGGCGATGCTGCTCAACCTGGTCGAGTTCGCTTTGCTGGCGGTGGGCATGGCCGCCCTCTACCACTACGTGCCGCACACGCATGTGCGCTGGCGCCATGCGCTGGCCGGCGGCGTCTTCGTCGCCATCGGCATCGAGGTCGCCAAGCGCGGGCTGGCCTGGTACGTGGGCACCATGCCGACGATTTCCGCGGTCTATGGCGCCTTTGCCGCGGTGCCGATCCTGCTGCTGTGGATCTATGTCGGCTGGCTGATCGTGCTCTGGGGCGCGGTGATCGCGGCCTATGCGCCGAGCCTGTCGATGCGCATCGCCCGCATGCCGACGGCGCCGGGGCACCGCTTTGCGCTGGCGCTGTCGGTGATCGGTGCGCTGTCGCGCGCCAAGAGCGGCAGTGCGCGCGGCCTGGCGCTGCATGACCTGGCCGCTGCGCTGGGCACCGACCCGCTGCAGGTCGAGCCGGTTGTCGATGCACTCGCCGCGATGGACTGGGTGGCGCGGCTGGACGAAGAGGGCGGCCAGCGCCTGGTGCTGCTGGTCGATCCGGCGACGACGCCAGCGCGCGTGCTCGTCAATGCGTTGCTGCTCGAGTCATCAACCGCCACCCGCACCTTCCGTGAGCGCACGGGGCTCGAGCGATTGATGCTTGCGGAATTGATCTGACGCTGCGCTGCCGTCAGCCCTTGCAGTGCATCACGCGGTCCTTGCCCGCGCGCTTGGCCTCGTACATCGCCGTGTCTGCCAGTTGCAGCAAACGCAGCGCCTGTGAGGCATCGTGCGGCGCCAGCGCGAAGCCGAAGCTCGCCGACACGCCCGCCGCACCGGCGCATTGCGCCGCACACGCG
>JANMHY010000849.1:0-5145 GCA_031375525.1 Burkholderiales bacterium | reverse complement strand
CTTCGGCCTCAGCGACGAGCAGGCCTTCGCGCTCACGGTCGAGGGTGGCCCGGCCTTCATCCCGGGCGCGTTCGAGATCGCCGTGGCGCAGTTCAAGGCGATCCCGAAGATGGTCAGCGCTTTTCGCACCGGCCTCGGCCTGGGCTGGCATGAACACGACAGCGCGCTGTTCCACGGCACCGAGCGTTTCTTCCGGCCGGGTTACGCGGCCAACCTGGTGTCGCAGTGGATCCCGGCCTGCGACGGCCTGCACGACAAGCTGGCCGCCGGTGCGTCGGTGGCCGATGTCGGCTGCGGCCATGGCGCCTCGACCTTGATCATGGCCGAGGCCTTCCCACGCTCGACCTTCGTCGGCTTTGACTATCACGCGCCGTCGGTCGAACAGGCGACGCAGGCCGCCGAACGCGCCGGCCTGGCCGCGCGCGTGCGCTTCGAAGTCGCCAGCGCAAAGGGCTTCCCCGGACGTGGCTACGACCTGGTGACGATGTTCGACTGCCTGCACGACATGGGCGACCCGGTCGGCGCCGCGGCCCATGTGCGCGAGGCGCTGCACAAGGACGGCCACTGGCTGATCGTCGAGCCCTTTGCCAACGATCGCCTCGAAGACAACCTGAACCCGGTGGGCCGCATCTTCTACTCGGCGTCGACCTTCATCTGCACACCAGCCTCGCGCGCGCAGGAGGTCGGCCTGTGCCTGGGTGCGCAGGCCGGCGAGGCGCGGCTGCGGCAGGTTGCCACCCAAGGCGGCTTCGCGCGCTTTCGCCGCGCCACCGAGACGCCCTTCAACCTGGTGTACGAGGCGCGGCCTTAGACAATTCAGAGAGCTACCAACTGCCGCTGCGCGCCAGCCCTTCGAGGCGCAAGGCAATGGCCTGCCGCTTCTCCGACATCTGCTGCTGCAGCAGGCGCCGCTCAGTCTCATCGGTGCAGGCGTTGATGCGTTCTTCGAGCGCGGCAGCCTCGCGCATCGCTTCGACCTCCGGCGGCACGACGCCAGCGTCCTTCAAGATCTTCATGCCCATGCGAAGTTCGGCCGGCGTGTCGTCGTAGCCGTCGCCGAACCCGAGCGGCTTGCCGTAGCTCGGCGCGGCTTTGAGTTCGCCGCTTTGTTCGCTCTCGCGCAGATGCTGGCCGATGTGATCGTCGAGCAGCTTCAGGCGTTGCTCGCGTTTCTCTTCGGTCGTCATACCGACGCCCTCGCCGTTGCCTCGCCCATCGCCTCGCTCCAATGCCGCGTCAGCGGCGTCATCGGTTTGGCGAGGATGCGGTCGTTGAGCAACGCGCGGCCGAGGGCCTTGCGGCCGCTGCCGCGCGCGCAGGCCGCCAGCAGGGTCTGGTCGATCACGTCGCGCTGCGCGTGGCTGCCGCCGAAGCGTTGCGCTTGTTGGCGCACGGCGTAGAGCTGGTCGGCGGCCATGTCGTACTCGCCTTTGCTGAACGCCGCCAGGCCGCGCGCCAGCGGCAGGCCGACCTCGCGCGCCATGACATGGTTGTCGCGCTTGGCATCGTCGCTGTTCATCGCGCGCTCGGCGCAGCGCGCGATGTGATGCTCGGCACGCGTCACGTCACCGCCCGCCAAGAGCGCCATCAGCGCGTGCACGTCGTTGAACGCGTAGTGACCCGGCGTGTGCTGTTCGGCCGTGCACCACGCCGTGCCCAACGCGCGGCAACGCTCGCCAACGTCGGCGCCGAGCAGGTGCAAGCGCCACAGCAGCGACGCCGCATCGACACGCTGCAGGCCGATCTGCAAATGCTCGCCGCAGAGGTGCCCATCGACGACGCGCAGCGTGCCGGCGATGTCCAGGCCCTCGACGCGAAACAGCGCGGTGTGCCACCACAGGTGCGCGGAAAAGCCGTTGCCCTCGGCCCACGCCGGCTGGTGGTGGCGCAGCCACGCCGCGCCATCGTCGAAGCGGCCCTGCATGTCCATTACATGCGCTACGGCATGCACGGCCCACGGCGCGCGCGGGTCGATCGCCAGCGCGCGGCGGCCGGCTTCTTCGGCCGCGGCGAGGCAATGGTTTTCTTCGAGGCCGAAAGCCCACAGCCCGAGCACATGCGCATACAGCGGATCGTCTTCGTCCCACTCCGGCAACGCGCGCGCCGGCCGCGCGCGCAGCGACGGCGCATCGCCACGATAGAAGTCCCAGAGCTGCGCCCAGTGCAGGGCCAGCGCAGCGCGCGGATGGTCGATCAACAGCAGGTCCCAGGCCCGGCAGGCCGCAGCCCAGCGGCCTTCTGCGATGAGTTGCAGCGCCTCGACATGCGTGCGCTCGCGCGCGGGTGTCTTCGCGTTGACGAGCGCGCGTGCGGCGGCCAGGTGCTGCGAAGCTTCTGCAACGAGGCTCGGCTCGGTCAGCGAGAACAGGAAGCCGGCCTTCATCGCATGCGGCAACGGCCATGCCGGATCGAACGCGCTCGCTGCGTCGAGATCGGCCAGCGGCGTGTCGTAGAAGGCCATCATTCGCCACAGCGCCGACTCGACCGCGTGGCGTGCGGCTTCGTGTGTGCTGCCCGTGGGCAGGCCACGGTCGTCCAAAGTCGGCATGGGCGGAATGTAGCGCCAGCGGCTACAGCGTCGGCCACGGTCGCTGCGGGCTGCGCAATCGCTCGAACGCGCGCGCGATGCGCAGCACGCCGAGGTCGTCATGACGATGGCCGGCGAGCTGCACGCCGATGGGCATGCCGCTGGCGCTGTAGCCTGCGTTCAACGCGATCGCCGGCTGCTCGCTCATGTTGAACGGCAGCGTGAAGGCGATGTGTTCGAACGGCTGCGCGGCATCGTTCAGCGGGCTGGCGAACTCGGCGGGGAAGCTGACGATCGGACTCACCGGCGAGAGCACGAAGTCGCAGCGCTGCGTCGCCGCGACCGTGGCATCGCGGATCGCGGCCATCTGGCTGTGGCCGCGAAACACCTGCTCGCCGGTGAGGGCCGCGCCGCCCGCGGCCCACTGGTGGATGTAGGGCAGCACTTTGGCTTGCCGTTCTTGCGGCCAGGCGCTGATGTCTTGCCAGGCGCGCAGGCGCCAGAAGGCGTCGAGGCCGTCGATCATGGCGCGCGTGGTGAACGGCGGCAGCGGCTCGACGATCGCGCCGGCCTGCTCGAAGGCGCGCGCGGCGGCGTTCACTGTGGCCTGCACTTCGGCGCCCGGCGACATGCCCCAGCCGGCGTCGAGCCAGAGGCCGATCTTCAATCCGCGAACGTCGATGTCGAGTGCCGTCCACGCGATGTCCTGCGGCGGCAAGCTCATCGTGTCGCGCGCATCGGGTTGCGCCAGCACGCGCATCGCCAGCGCCGCGTCGGCCACCGTGCGCGTCATCGGCCCGGCGACGCGGCCGGCGTACGGCGGATGGATCGGGACGCGGCCCAGGCTCGGCTTCATGCCGACGATGCCGCACCAGCTGGCCGGCAAACGAATCGATCCTCCGATGTCGGTGCCGATGTGCAGCGGCCCATAACCCGCAGCGCAAGCCGCCGCCGCACCGGCGCTGCTGCCGCCGGGGTTCTGCGACACGTCCCACGGGTTGCGCGTCAGCGCGTGAAAGCTCGACAACCCGGACGACAACATGCCCAGATCGGGCATCGTCGTCTTGGCGACGATCAGCGCGCCGGCCTCGCGCAATCGCGCCGCCGGGGGTGCGTCGGCCGCGGCAGGCACGAGCAAGGTCGCCGCGCAGCCGAGCGGCACCGGTACGCCGCGCGTGGCGATGTTCTCTTTGACCGTGACCGGCACGCCGTCCAACGCTCGCGCTTGGCCGCGCGACCAGCGCGCTTCGCTGTCGCGCGCTGCGACGAGTGCAGCTTCAGCGTCCTGCGCCCACAGCGCCGCGATCTTCGGCTCGCAACGTTCGATGTGCGCGAGCAGGTCGTTCAACACTTCCACTGGCGAGACTTCGCGACGCGCGTACAGCGCGAGCAGTTCGACGGCGCTGCGCTCGTGGAGCGCGGTCATCCGGTTCGTCGTTCGGGCAACGCGTAGCTCTTCATGTACTTTTCCAACTGCCGCGCCGCCGTGCGCTTGACCTTGCCGCGCAGGAACCCCGACCAGCCGAGCAACCAGCCCGGCGCACCGAGCGCCTGGCGCGACCAGCGCCAGAAACTGAAGCGGTCGCGCTGGCGTTTGATCAGGCCCTGCGAGTCGAACTCGAACTCGGCGTCGATGATGTTGTGCACCAGGCGGCCGGTCGAGGAGAAGCGGTAGGTCGGCTCCCAATGCGCGCTCGTCTCGGTGATGTCGCGCACGTCGAGCTTCCAGTCCTTGCGGCCCTGCTTCTTGATGGCGTCGATCAGCATCGACCACATGCCGCCGATCTGGTGACGGCCGCGCAGCGAGAAGGCTTCGTCGTCGAAGTAGGCGTCGTCGGCGTAGCACAGCGCCATCGCCTTCGCGTCGAGCGCGGCAAAGGCGGCGTACAGCTTCTCGATGGTGACGCGACTCATTGCCAACTCACCGCAGCCATGTCATTGGCAAAGATCGGCGACGACGCCCACAAGCCTTTGAGCCCCTTGCGCGAAACCGACACCTGCGCCGGGTTGAAGATGAAGGCGTTGACCTGATCGGCGGCGATCTTCTTCTGGATGTCGGCGAACAGTTTTGCGCGTTCCTTCTTGTCGCCGGTGGCAGCGAACTTCGACGTCAGGTCGCGGAAGTCCTTGTTGTCGTAGCCCCAGTAGTAGGCCGTGTTGGCGTACTGCATATAGTCCAGCGGCTCGACGTGGTTGATGATCGTCAGGTCGAAGTTGCCCTTGAACGCGCCGCCGAGCCACTGCGCCCACTCGACGTTTTCGATCTTCGCCACGATGCCGATCTTGGCCAGTTGCGCCGCGATGACCTCGCCGCCCTTCCTCGCGTACTGCGGCGGCGGCAGCGTCAGCGTGACGTTGAGCGGTGTGGCCACGCCGGCCTCCTTCAACAGCGCCTTGGCTTTCTCCACGTCGTACGGCGCGGCGCTGGTGAGGTCCACATAGCCGGCATCGGTCGGCGCAAAGTGGCTGCCGATCGGTTTGCCCAGGCCCTCCAGCACGCCGTCGATGAACGCCGCGCGATCGATCGCCAGCGCGACGGCGCGGCGCACGCGCACATCGTCGAACGGCTTTTTCTTGTTGTTGATGGCGAGAATGCCCTTGCCCGCGGTATCGCCGAT
>JANMHY010000840.1:0-2766 GCA_031375525.1 Burkholderiales bacterium | reverse complement strand
TGTGGAAGGCGCGCCACGAGTCCTAGTTCGCGGCGCTGCAAATGCGGCCGGGCTGCCGCTGCAAGAGCAGCGACACCTGCGTGCCGATCTCACGCCTGGCCGAGGCCATCAACGACAGCATCGCCGAAGCGGAGGCCTCGCACATCCCGTACTGGATCGTCGGCCATGTCGGCGACGGCAACTTCCACCTCTCGTACTTGATGGACCCGAACGACGCCGCCGAGTGCGCGGCCGTCGAAGACCTGAACGTGAAGATGGTGCAACGCGCGCTGCGCCTGGAAGGCACCTGCACCGGCGAGCACGGCATCGGCCTGCACAAGATGCCTTATCTGCTCGACGAAGCCGGCCCCGGCGCGGTGACGATGATGCGCAACATCAAGCGCGCGCTCGACCCGAAGAACATCATGAATCCGGGGAAGATTTTTTCCTTTTGAAAAGACGAGGAGGACAGCGATGGGTTCGATCCTGCGAGGCCTTGGCGCCCTGATCCTGGCCGCGCTGGCCGCCTGTGGCGGCGGTGGCGGTGGTGGCGACGCGCCGAGCGGCGTGCAAATCCCGCAGGGCACGCGCAGCGGCGCCGCATCGGCCGGCTCGGAGGTCAACGAAGGCAACGTGCGCAGCTTCGCCGGGCCGCTGGCGCGCGCGGTGATGAGCGCAGGCGACTCGAGCCTGCCCGGCGTTGCCGGCGGGCGTGACGCGCCGCAGGCGCGCAGCGCCGACAACAGCGCGCGCGCGACGCAAGCGCGCCAACGCTGGGCGCGGCTGGCCCTGGCCAACCTGTCCCGGCGCGAGCAGCCGCTGTCAACGACGACGCGCCCGCTGCTCTGCCCGTTCGGCGGCGGGCTGACGCTCACGCTGATCGACGACGACAACAACCGCAAGCTGAGCGCGGGCGACCGCTTGCAGGTCGTCACCGTGGCCTGCCGCTCCGAACTTGGCCAGCCGGCAAGCACCGGCTCGTTGGCGTTGACGATCAATGCGATCGAGCTCGACGGCAACGATGACCCGACGGCGCTGGACGTGACGATCACCTTCTCAGGCTTCGAGGAAGAAGGCTTCGGCACGCTCTCGGGCTCGGTGCGCCTGTGGTTCAAGGACGAGGCCACGGGCGGCGAGCGCCTGCGACTGTCCTACAGCGCCGCCGCAGTAACCGGACAGGGCGACAGCGTGGCTTATGACTTCGACATCACCGGCAACTCCACCGGCAACGGCGGCGACAGCGTTGATTTGAACGGCACCTTCGTCTTGCGAAACGCCGGCTATGCGATGACGAGCACGACGTTTGCCTTCAACGCCGGCTCGAACCGCCCGGCCAGCGGTTCGGTCACGCTGACCGACTTCCTGGGCAACAAGGTGACCTTGCGCGTGCGCAGCGACGACAGGTTCGATCTCATCTTCAAGCCACTCGGCTTGCCGGAGATCGTCATTCCCGGTTTTCTGTGGGGCGATCAGTTGTTGCCCTGAAGCGTCGCGCCAGCCGATGGCGGCCTGTACGCTTCGATACGCCGCTGACGCCTTTTGCCGCTTCAATGGCACGCATGAAGACGATGAGAACACGCGGGCCCGCCGCTGCGATGCTGCTGCTGGCCCTGCTCGCCCTGTTCGCTGGTTGCAGCAGCACCACCTGGCGCAGCGAACCGAAGACCAAGATCGCACTCGCCGAGCCCGGCAGCACGGACCTGTCGCGCTGCTCGGCCGCGCTCGGCGTGGCCACGGTCACCGAGGCCGACACCAACGCGCAGGTGCTGTCCTCCGCCGGCCTGCCGCGCTCGATGACGCCGCTGGTGCGGCAGGTGCTGCTGCAATCGCGCTGCTTCGCGGTCGTCGAGCGCGGCGCGGCCTTCACCGCGCTCGAAAACGAAATTCGCATCCGCGAGCAGCAGGGCCTGGATCGCCGTGCGCAGCTCGCGGCGATGAAGGCAGCCGACATCGTGCTGCGCGCCGAGATCGTGTTCATGGAGCAGACCGGCGGCACCAAGGGCGGCATCGGGGCCGTGCTGCCGAGCTGGATCGGCGGCGTCGGCGGCGAAATCCGCGTGCGCGAGGCGATGCTCGTCATGACCGCGGTCGATACGCGCACGAGCGAAATCCTGGCTTCGGCGTTCGGCCGCGGCGCCGAGTCGTCGGCGGGCATGGGCAGCTTGGTGCTCGGCGGCGGCATCCTTGCCATCGAAGGCGGCTGGCTCGACTCGCCGCAGGCCAAGCCGGTGGCCGCGGCGCTGGTCGATGCGTGGAATCAGTTGCTGCCGCGGCTGGCGGCGGCCATGAATGTGCCGGCGGCGAAGTAGCTCAGGCCCAGCGCCGGGCCGCTCCCAAGCGTCAGGCCTGAGGCTCCCCGTGGGGGAGTGGACGCGAAGCGGCCGAGGGGTCGTCATCTCGTGAAAGGTTTTTCGCCGCCAAGCGACACTCGCGGATGCTTGGCGCCGAATCCACCGATTCCTCCCTGGTCGATCCCGCCGATCTGGCGCCGCCGCTGGCCGTACCGGCGGCCGACGCGCGCGCCGCCTTGCGCGAGCGCATGCAGCGCAGCGGTCAATGGCAAGACCACCAGATGGCGGGCCGGCGCTGGCCGGTGGCCTGCGTCTCGCTGGAGATCACGCAGCGCTGCAACCTCGACTGCACCTTGTGCTACCTCAGCGAGAGCTCCGAAGCCGTGCGCGACCTGCCGCTCGAAGAGGTCATGCGGCGCATCGACCTGATCCACGCCCACTACGGCCCCGGCACCGACGTGCAGGTGTCGGGCGGCGAGCCGACACTGCGCCGGCA
>JANMHY010000823.1:0-1815 GCA_031375525.1 Burkholderiales bacterium | reverse complement strand
AAGAAGGCGATCGCCTGGGGCAGCGGCGCCGCGGTGGTGATGCGCATCGTGCTGACGATCGTCGCCGTCGAGCTGCTGCGCCTGCCCTACCTCAAGCTCGTCGGCGCCGGGCTGCTGCTGTGGATCGCGATCCAGTTGCTGGTGCCCGAGGATGAGGGCGACGGTCACGGCAAAGCCACCAATGCCGGCCTCGGCGCCGCGATCAAGACCATCCTGATCGCCGACCTGGTGATGAGCCTGGACAACGTGATCGCCGTGGCCGCGGCGGCCAAGGGCAACAACACTTTGCTGATCATCGGCCTGGCGATCTCGATCCCGCTGGTGGTCTTTGCCAGCAAGATCCTGCTGACGCTGATGGAGCGCTGGCCGGTCATCATCACGCTCGGCGCGGCGCTGCTGGGCTGGGTGGCCGGCGACATGGCGGTCACCGACCCGATCGACAAGCCGTGGGTCGACTTGAACGCGGCGTTTCTGCACTGGGGTGCGCCGCTGGCCGGCGCCATCTTCGTATTGGTGGTCGGCAAGTGGCTGGCCGCGCGCAAGGCGGCGGCGCGCGAAGCCGCGGTGCCTGCGGCAGTGGCGCCCGCAGCGACCGCCGGCGCCGGCTTGGGCGGCGTCTTGCAGCGCGTGCTGCTCGCAGTGGACGGCTCCGACGGCGCGACGCAGGCGGTTAAGCGGCTGTTGGCGCTGCGCGGCGAACTGCGCGACAGCGCCGCGTTGCAGGTGCACCTGATCAACGTGCAGCGCCCTGTGCCGGGCGACGTGGCGCGCTTCGTGCCGGGCCAGACACTCGAGGACTACCACCGCGAGCGCAGCGACAAGGCGCTCGCGCCGGCGCGAGCGCTGCTCGATGCGGCCGGCCTCGCGCACCAGGACCACCAGCGCGTCGGCGACCCCGGCGCAACCATCGCGCAGACCGCACGCGAACTCGGCAGCGACCTGATCGTGATGGGCGCGCGCGGCCTGGCCACGCACACCGCCGCACTGCTCGGCTCGGTGGCGCAGGCCACGATCGAGCACGCCGCCGTGCCGGTGCTGGTGGTCAAGTAGTCGAACCGATGGACCTCGCCTCCGGCGTCTTCTGGACCGCGCTCGGCTCGATCATCCTCGCCAACATCGTGCTGTCGGGGGACAACGCGGTGGTGATCGCGCTGGCGGCCCGCTCGCTGCCCGCGCATCAGCAGAAGCAGGCCATCTTCTGGGGCAGCGCGGCAGCGATCGTGATGCGCATCGTGCTGACGCTGATCGCGGTCGAGATGCTGACCTGGCCGTACCTGAAGGCCATCGGCGCGGTGCTGCTGGTCTATATCGGCGTCACGCTGCTGCAGGAGGACGACGGCGGCGGCGACGAGGGCCCCGACAAAACCGGCAGCATGCTCGCGGCGATCCGCACGATCCTGATCGCCGACTTGGTGATGAGCCTGGACAACGTGATCGCGGTCGCCGCCGCGGCCAAAGGCAACACGCCGCTGCTGGTCATCGGCCTGGCGATCAGCATCCCCTTGATCATCTTCGGCAGCACGTTGCTGCTCAAGGTCATGGAGCGCTTCCCGATCATCATCACGCTGGGTGCGGCGCTGCTCGGCTTCCTGGCCGGCGAGATGCTGCTGACGGATCCCGCCGTAACGCAGCGCTTCGGCGAGATGTCGCACACAGTGATCAACACTGCCGGCGCGTTCGGCGCGGCGCTCGTCGTCGTGCTGGGCACCTGGCTGCTGCGGCGTGCGCGCGCCACCAAGGCGCGCGAATCCTGACCTCACGAAATCTGACATCGCGGCGCTGCAACCGCCCTACACTGCGTCCCTGAAGGGGAGT
>JANMHY010000786.1:0-2076 GCA_031375525.1 Burkholderiales bacterium | reverse complement strand
AAGCGATGCGCAAGGCCACGGCCGGCGTGGTCGACGACATCAAGAAGCGCGTCGGCGCCGATCTGGTGGACCGCGTGCTCGCCGAGGTGAAGAAGGCCTCGGGCTCCTGACCAGCGAGGTCCCAATGAGCCACCTGCTGCCTTCCAATCTCACCCACCACCGCGGGCCTTTGCGCCCGTTCGCGCTCGGCCTGCACGCGCTCGACACGCTGGCCGGCTGGACCATCATCGTCATGCTCGGCGCGATGGTGGCGGTGGTGTCGCTGCAGGTGCTGCTGCGCTACGCGCTGAACAGCTCGCTCGGCTTTGCCGACGAGTTGTCGCGCCTGACCTTCGTCTGGTCGATCTTTCTCGGCATTCCGCTCGGCGTGCGCCTCGGTTCGCACATCGGCATGGAACTGTTCAGTTCTCGCTTGCCGCCAAAGCTGCAAGGCATCCTTGCCCGCCTGATGGCCGCGGTGGCGGCCGCGATGATGGTCCTGGTCGCGTGGCAGTCGGCGGTCGTTGCCTTCGACCAATGGGATGAAATGATGGCCTCGATGAACGCCAGCGCGGCCTGGTTCATCGTCGCAGTCGGTGTCGGCAGCGGCCATTCGGCGCTGCACCTGGTGTGGCTGGCGCTGACCGGCAAGCCGACGATGACGGAGAAGGTGGCCACCGAATGAGCCTCCTGATCATCTTCGTCTTCCTCGGCATCGCCGTGCTCGGCATGCCGCTGGCGTTTTCGCTCGGCATCGGCGCGGTCGCCGGCCTGATCTACAGCGACGTCGACTTCAACCTCTTGCCCACGCGGATGATGAACGCGGTCAACGCGTTCCCGCTGATGACGATTCCGTTCTTCATCCTCGCCGGCGAGCTGATGATGAAGGCCGGCATCATGGAGCGGCTGATCGACTTGGCGAACTCGGTCGTCGGCCGCGTGCGCGGCGGCCTGGCGCATGTGACGGTGCTGGCCGGCATGGGCCTGTCCACGGTGTCGGGCGCGGCGGTTGCGGATGCGAGCGCGCTCGGCAGCACGATGATCCCGTCGCTGCGCAAGGTCTATGGCGTTGGTTTCTCGTCGGCGGTGGTGGCCGCGGCGGCCAACCTCGGGCCGATCATCCCGCCCTCGGGGGCGATGATCGTCTACGCCTTCATGGCCGGGCCGACGGTGTCGGTCGGCGGCATGTTCATGGCCGGCGTGATCCCGGGCCTGATCCTCGTCGTCGCAATGATGTTCCTGGTCTGGTACATGGCAGTCAAGCGCAATTACCCGCTCACCGGCGAGGCTTTCTCATGGGCCAAGGTCGGCTATGAACTGAAGCGCTCGTGGGTCATCTTCCTGATGCCTGTGGTGGTCATCGGCGGCATCGTCGGCGGCGCGTTCACCGCCACCGAGGGCTCGGCGATCGCCGTGGTGTATGCGATGGCGATCGGCTTCTTCGTCACCAAGACCCTGAAGATCGCCGACCTGCCCGAAGCCATGATCCGCACCGCCATCACCTCGGCGGTGGTCGGCGCGATGATCGCCTTTGCCTCGGTGGTGACCTACATGCTCACAGTGGATCAGTTGCCGGCGCAACTGACCGCACTCTTGCGCGGCATGACGCAGGACCCGCTGATCTTCATGTTGCTGGTGGCCGTGGCGCTGTTCGTCGTCGGCTGCTTCCTCGAGTCGAACGCGGCCTACATCATGCTGGTGCCGCTGCTGCACCCGATCGCGCTGCTGTACGGCATCGACCCGCTGCACTTCGGCTTCCTGTTCGTCTTCAACCTCGTCATCGGCATGCTGACGCCACCGGTGGGGGTGGTGCTGTTCGTCTTGTGCGGCATCACCGGAATCAAACTCGGCGAACTGGTCAAACATGTGTGGCCCTTCATCGCGGTGATGTACGGCCTGCTGTTCGTCTGCATGTTCTTCCCGAAGATCGTGCTCTGGCTGCCGCGGCTGATGGGTTATTGAAATGAGCGAGACCGCAGCGGGCCGCTACGCCGGCCAGCGCCACTTCATCGGCACCATCACGCCTTCGGGCAACACGGTGGTCGAGCGAATCACGCTGGGCATCGTGCGCGAATTGCCCGAGGTATCGGTGCACTT
>JANMHY010000866.1:0-1986 GCA_031375525.1 Burkholderiales bacterium | reverse complement strand
GCTCGCGCGCGCGTTCGCGGCGCGCAGCAGCGAGCAGAAGCGCTTCCTGACGCGCGAGCGGCTCTTCACCGGAGACGTGAGCCACGAGTTGCGCACGCCGCTGGCCGTGATCCTGGGCGCGGCCGAGGTGCTGGGCGCACGCCTGCGCGGCCAGCCCGATGCGCTGCCCGCCGTCGAGCGCATCGAACGCACGGCGCGTGACGCCAGCGCGCGTGTCGCCGCGCTGCTGCTGCTGTCGCGCGCCCCCGATGCGCTGGATTCGACGCGCCTGGAACTGCGTGCCCTGCTGGCGCAGGAGGCCGAGCGCTGCCGTCCCTTGCTCGACGGCAAGCCGGTAACCCTGGTCGTCGATGCGCCGGAGCCGGTCTGGGCCTTGGCGCGCGACGAACTGGTGGCGATGGCGGTGGGCAACCTGCTGCGCAACGCGTGCCAGTACACCGACGCCGGCGAGGTCGCCGTGCGCCTGCGGCCGGGCGAGCTGATCGTCGAGGACAGCGGCGGCGGCCTGCCTGAGGCCGTGCGTGAGCAGTTGTTCGAGCGCTTCGTCCGCGGCGACGCCCGGGCACCGGGCTCGGGCCTCGGCCTGGCGATCGTCAAGCGCATCGTCGAACACCTCGGCTGGCAGATCCGGCTCGACGACAGCCCGGCCCGCGGCAGCCGCTTCACGCTGAGCTTCCCGCCCGCGTGACCCGTCGGCGGCGCCTGTCGCCTTGACGCGTCCTTCACATGGCGCGCGCTACGGTGCCATCCGGATCAAACGGACGGCGTTGGGCATGGCATTCAAGAGTTATGTGTTGGTGGGCGCAGCCGCCACCGCAACCCACTACGCGCTGCTGACCTGGCTGGTCGAGCGGCTGCGGGTCGAGGCGGGCTGGGCCGCGGCGGCGGGCGCGGCCGTGGGCGCGCTGGTGGCCTACGCCGGCAACCGCGCGATCACCTTTGCCGACACGGCCGCGCCCCATGCACGGGCCCTGCCGCGCTTCATCCTGGTGGCGGCACTCGGCGTCGCGACCAGCGGTGCGGTGGTTCGCCTGGGCACGCAGGCCGGGCTGCACTACCTCGCGGCGCAGGTGCTGGCCACGCTGCTCGTGCTGCTGCTCGGCTACCGGATCAACCGGCGCTGGAGCTTCGCATGAACGGTGTGGTGCCCGCCCGGTTGTGTCAGGACGCCTGCGCGGTGAGCGTCGTCGTGCCGGTGTTCAACGAGCAGGAGGCGCTGCCGCTGCTGCACGGCCGGCTGCTGGCGGCGCTGGAAGCGACCGGCAAGTCCTTCGAGATCGTGTACGTCGACGACGGTAGCAGCGACCGCTCGCCGCAATACCTTGCGCAGTTGCGCGTCGGCTGCGCGGCGGTCGCGGTCGTGCGCTTCAGCCGCAACTTCGGCAAAGAGCAGGCCATCACCGCCGGGCTGCAGTTCGCGCGCGGCGATGCGGTGATCGTGATGGATGCCGACCTTCAGCACCCGCCGGAGCTGATCGCGCGCATGCTGGAGGCCGCGCGTGACGGCGCCGATGTGGTCAACATGCGGCGCCGCGATCGCGCCGATGAGCCCTGGCTCAAACGCCGGGCCGCGCAGACGTTCTATGCGCTGCTCCAGCGGCTCAGCGACACGCCGATCCCTCGCGACGTAGGCGACTTCCGCCTGTTCAGCCGGCGTGCGGTCGACGCGCTCAACCAGTTGCCCGAACGCAACCGCTTCATGAAGGGGTTGTTCGCCTGGATCGGGTTCAGGCAGGCGACGCTGGACTTCGACTGCGACGAGCGCGCTGCGGGCCACACGAAGTGGCGCACGCGCCAGTTGCTGCACTTCGCGGTCGAAGGCCTGACCGCGTTCTCGGTACTGCCGCTGAAGCTCGCCTCGTACGTCGGGCTTGTCAGCGCACTGCTTGCTTTCGGCTACGGCCTGTACTTCATCGTCACGACGATCCTGCTCGGCGAGACGGTGCCCGGTTTCCCGACTCTGATCGTCATGATCCTGATGCTGGG
>JANMHY010000698.1:0-5130 GCA_031375525.1 Burkholderiales bacterium | reverse complement strand
ATATATATATATCGCCGACCTGCGCCTGTCCCGTGCGCCGATGGCGAGTGCGGCACTGCGTGCACGCGAGGTCGCAGCACGCGCCGGCACGTCCTTGGTGGTGAGCAAGGGCGGGCAGTTGCGCCGCATCGAGGTGGCGCCGCCGTTCTCCACAGTCATGCAAGTTCAAAAGCCTGTAGCGCCCCAGGAAACAAAGGCCTGAGCGCCAATCTGGCCATCACTCCCCCGGCCATCGACGCACTGCTGTCGCGCGAGAACGTGCACACCGAGTGAGCGCCGCGTTTCGACGAATTCAGCCCGCCCCCGCCGCCGCCAGCTCCGTCACCACCTCCGTCTTCACCTGCGTCATCAGCTTGTGCACGGGGCACTTGCCGGCGACGGTGAGCAGCTCCTGGCGCTGCGCGTCGGTCAGCGCGCCGGTCAAGCTGAGGATGGTGCGCAGGCGATAAACGCCCTTGCGTTCCTGGCTGTCGTCGCGCTCGACCGCGACCTGGATGTCTTCGACCGGGATCTGCTTGCGCTGCGCGTACCAGAGCACGGTCAGCGCCTTGCAGGCGCCGAGCGCGCTGTCGTAGAGATCGTGCGGGCCGACGCCGAGGTCTTCGCCGCCGTTGGCCACGGGCTCGTCGAGCGCGATCGCGTGCTGGCGCACCGTGGCGGTGTGCCTCATCTTGTGCGAGCGGTCGCGGGTGATAGTGATGGTCATCGTCGTCTCCTCTCGCGTCAGGCGGTGATGCGTCCGGCCAGCGGGTACGCAGGATCGCAGTAGCCCGGCGTTGATGGGTGACCCGGCGCGACCAGCGAGTCCACGAGCGCTTCGTCGGCAACGTCGATCGTGACGTCGAGCGCGCCGATGTAGTCCGCCCACTGTTCGAACGTGCGCGGCCCGGCGATGACGGCGCTGATCGCCTCGTTGGCCAGCACCCAGGCGGTGGCGAAGTGCTGCAGCGCGATGCCCTTCTTCTCGCAATGCGCCTTCAAGGTCTGCGCGATGGCCAGCGACTCTTCGCGGAACTCGGTCTGCAGGATGCGTTTGTCGCCGCGGCCGGCGCGTGTGCCTTCGGCGGGTTTCACGCCCGGCGTGTACTTGCCCGAGAGCACGCCGCGCGCGATCGGGCTGTACGGCACGACGCCGATGCCGTGGTGGCGGCAGGCTTCGAGCACTTCCACTTCGGGCAGGCGGTTCAACAGGTTGTAGTACGGCTGGCAGACCACGGGGCCGGGCATGCCCAGCTGGCGTGCGGTGTGCACCATCTCGGCGATGCGCCAGCCG
This sequence comes from Burkholderiales bacterium, assembly GCA_031375525.1. GTDB lineage: Bacteria > Pseudomonadota > Gammaproteobacteria > Burkholderiales > Burkholderiaceae_C > CADEEN01. The sequence goes on along the minus strand of JANMHY010000698.1, from coordinate 3,857 downwards.
CGGAAGTTGGACACGCCCCAGTAGCGGATCTTGCCGCCGCGCAGCAGCGTATCGATGGCGCGCAGTGGCTCCTCGAGATCCATGCCGTTGTAGTCGCGGTGCAGGTAGTAGATATCGACGTGATCGACGCCCAGGCGCTTCAAGCTGGCCTCGCATTCGCGCAACACCCAGGTCCGTGAGTAGTGCGTCTCGTTGGGCCGCTCGCTCATCTTGTTGCCGCACTTGGTGGCGAGAACCCAGTCGTGGCGCTGGCCTTGCAGCAGCTCACCGACCATGCTCTCTGACCGGCCGAGCGAATACACGTCGGCGGTGTCGATGAAGTTCACACCGTGCTCGCGCGCGTGGGCCGTGATGCGGCGCGCCTCGGCGAGTTCGGTCTGGTCGGCGAACATCATCGTGCCCAGGCACAACTCCGAAACTTGCAGCGGGCTCTTGCCTAGATGGCGGTATCGCATGGTGTGGCTCCTGAAGTGATTCACCGATTTATAGGCGATGTGGCTCGCGTATGCTCCCTCGCCCCATTTCGCCCGCCCAATTGAAGCCTTACAACTCAGGAGACACGCATGTCAGGTTCTAGCTTCCATGTCCACGGCCCGCATGACCATGAGCTGGAACATGCAGCACAGCACGGTGACGCAGACCCGTTTTCCGGCCGCATTGCCGTGGCCACGGCGCTGATCGCCACCGTCGGCGCCTTGTTCGCCTACATGGGCAGCGCCACCCAGTCCAACGCGGGGCTGTACAAGAACAACGCCGCCATCAAGAAGACCGAAGCGGCCAATCAGTGGGCGTACTACCAGTCCAAGAGCAGCAAGGAAAACCTGGCCGAACTGGGGGTCGAGTTGACCGACGGGGACAAGAAGGCGCACTTTGCAAAGGAAGCGCAGCGCTACCGCACCGAGAAGGCCGAGATCAAGACCCAGGCCGAGACGATGGACAAGGCGTCGGCCGAGTGGGACAAGAAGTCGGACGAGCAACTACACCAGCATCACCGCTGGGCGCAGGCCACGACGGCGCTTCAGATCGCCATCGCCCTGGCCGCAATCGCGCTGCTGACCAAGCGCCGCTGGCTCAGCCACGGCATCTACGTCGTCGCCGGCCTGGGTGCCGCGCTCGGCGTGGCGGCGGCGATGCACATTTAGCCGGTCGCTCGGCCAAAAAAAACAGGCCCCGAAGGGCCTGTCGTTGTTCACGCGGTTGCGCGAGTCAGTTCAATAGCTGCGACGGCCACCACCGCCACCGCCACCGCCACCGCCGCCACCACCAAAGCCACCCGGGCGCTCTTCGCGCGGGCGGGCTTCGTTGACGACAAGCGCGCGGCCGTCGATGGTCTTGCCGTGCATGCCGCGGATGGCGGCTTGGGCGGCTTCGACCGAGCCCATCTCGACGAAGCCGAAGCCCTTCGAGCGGCCGGTGTCGCGGTCCATCATGACCTTGGCCGAGGACACGTCGCCGAATTCGGCGAAGCTCTGGCGAAGGCTGTCGTCGTTGACCGAGTAGGCCAGGTTGCCGACGTAGAGTTTGGAGATCATGGTTTGCCTTTCAAGCAAGAGAAGTTGCGCACCGGGTGGGTTGAGAAACCGCAGCGCGCGGGGGTGAAACTAAAAACGTTCGTTGAATCGCCGCACGCGTCAGCGTGTGGGGCGACGCGGAGTGTTGGGCCGGGGGGCGCCGCCGGCTCGCGGTTCGAGGTGACGGAAAGTGATGCGGCCTTTGCTTAAGTCATAGGGGGAAAGTTCGAGGGCCACGCGGTCGCCCGCGAGGATGCGGATGTGATGCTTGCGCATCCTGCCGGAGGTGTAGGCGACGAGGATGTGGCCGTTCTCAAGCGACACGCGGTAGCGTGAATCGGGCAGGACTTCTTCGACCTTGCCGTTCATTTCAATCAGTTCTTCCTTGGCCAAATGCGCTCCTGTGGGCAATCAGACGACGGTGATGGAGGAAGGGGGCCGAGGCGCGCCGTCGCGCAACCAATTCAAGCCCTGCTGCGCTGCGTAGCGGCAGGCGTCGGCACGGCTGCCGAAGCGCGCAACGAAGCGAACCACGCGGTCATGCGTGGCGCGGCCTTGGCCGCTGCGGATGGAGACCGACGGCGCGTAGGTGCCGGCCGGTGTGAGCGTGGTGAGCGGAGACACGAGGTACTTGCCCACCGAGAACGACTTTTCGCGGTTCGTGGTGATGATCATGAGAGGCGCAGGCGGCTCGGTAGCCGGTGCGCGGAATACGGGAAATGGGTTCTGCGGCGGGCAACCCAAACAGAAGGTCGCTGGCCAAAGACAGGTCGTTTGCATCAGCCCGGAAATTGGAGAGAAGGGCTGACAGTGGGGCTCACCGAAGGAAGAGGCTGACCGACGTTGACCGAAGATGACGGTCTTGTCGTCTGGGTGCGCCGTATCCTTGATTGGTCGGGAACCCTGTCAAACAACAGGCGCCGGGTCAGAGAGCAGACTCATGGCGCGCGGCAAGAGTGTATCCGAATTGACGCGGTTGCTCCTCATACCCTCAGAAACGACGCGCAAGCGCCACGGCGGCGGCTGAGCCGGCGCCGACCAGCCGGCACCACAGGCGCGTCGCCGCCCCGGCTCGCGCTGACGCCAACGCGGCGGCTTCGTCGCGATGCGCCCGCTCGTCGGCCTGGCATGCCGCCAGCGTGTCGCGCAGGCCGGGGGGGCCGGCTGCGTCTTGCAGGTGCGCGAGCTGGTCGGCGTAGTGGCGGTCGACGAAGGTTTCCACCGCGGCGATCGTGGCGTACACCGCAGGCGGGCCAAAGAGCGCAGGCAGCGCACCGGTCGCCCAGCCCGCGGCGCGCCAGGCCGGCAGCAAGCGGCTGCGCTCGGACGACGGCAACCAGGCTTGCATCTGTTCGAGGTGCTGCTGCTCGGTGTGCAGGTGGCGCTGCGCAAAAGCGCGCAGCCCGTTGTCGCGGGCGACCAAAAGGATGCCGCGATAAATCGCCACGGCCCCCGTTTCGCCGGCGTGGTCAGAGCGAAGATCGGCCAGCACGCGGGGTGTGAGCGTGGCCGAGGCGCCGCTGTCGTCGAGCCTGCGCGCCAGTCGTTGCAGTGCCGGACGCGAACGCAGGAACAGACGATAGCCACGCTCCATCAACCAAGCCATGCCAGGCAGCCGCCCGGCCCGCGCCAGCCAACGCCAGCCGGGAAGGTGCTCCCACAAGGTCAGAAACGCATCGGCGCCGCTGACCAGCGTGCCGTCGGCTCGCTGCACGTGAAAGCGCGCCAGCAACTGCTCGCGAGTCGCTGACGACGGCAGCGCCGACTCGCCGCTCACATCGACAAAGCACAACGCCTGTTCGGTGCGCAGCCCGCGATACAGCGCGATCTCGCGTCGGCACAACGGGCAGGCGCCGTCGTAGAGCACCGACAACGGCCGTTCGCCCGCCGCCGCCGGTGCGGATGAGTCTTCGTTCACGCGCGCCTTCTCGTCAGCCCGCCTTCTTGGCCCAAGCGCTGCACCAGCCAGCACCGGCCACCTGCTTGCCCGCGAACAAGGGGCAGCCGCCGGCTTTGTCTGCAGCCTTGCCCTGGTACAGCGCGCAGCCGGCGCAGTTCTGGCCCGCAGCGTACTTGGGGTACTTCTTCGTGTCCGTGCGCGTGGCGTCGGCGACGTAGCCCAAGGCGGCCGCTTGCGCGTCTTTCTCGTCCTGCAATGCCTGGGCGTTGGCTTGAATCGCAAAGCCGGCGCCGCCGGCGGCCAAGGTCATGAAAAACAGGCGTCGTTGCATCGTCATCGGAAGTCCTCTTCAGTGGTTAAAGCAAACAGTGAACGGTTCAAAGGCCGAATTCTTCTTTGGCCAGCGTGAGGTCTTCGGCAGCGACCGGCTCGGCGATGCTTTGCAT
>JANMHY010000691.1:0-2286 GCA_031375525.1 Burkholderiales bacterium | reverse complement strand
GCCTGGATCACCGCGTCGTGCTGGAAGGTGATGCCGATCAGCGATTCGCCGGTGGCCGCGGCGCGCGCCGGCGCGGCGCCGCTCTTGGTGTACTGGTTGATGTTCTTGTGCATCGCCTTCATCAGCTCGAAGGCTTTTTGTTCACCGAGGATCTGCACCAGCGTCGCCAGCATCGTGTACGAGGTGCCCGACGAATTTGGGTTCGCCACCTGCACATCGTCCTTGTAGATCGGCTTGGCCAGATCGGCCCAGCACTTCGGCTCCGGCAGCTTGCGCTTGGCGAGCTCTTGCGTGTTGAAGCTGTAGCCGAGCGCGCCGGCGTAGATGCCGACGGTGCGGAACTTGGCTGCGCGCGCTTGCTTGATCGCCCAGTCCTGCAACTCGTCGAGCTTGGGCGACACGTACGGGTCGGTCAGCGCTTCTTCGGCCGCTTGCAAGTGCGGGTCGCCGGTGCCGCCCCACCACACATCACCCTTCGGGTTGGCCGACTCGGCCTTGATCTGCGCATAGAACTCACCCGAGCTCTTGCGCGTCATCAGCACCTTGATGCCGGTGGCTTTTTCGAACGCAGCCACCATCGGCCGGCACCACTCTTCCTGCACGCTGCAATAGAGCACGAGCTCGCCTTGTTGTGCGAACGAGGACGCGCTGGTCGCGGCGAACAGCGCGGCAAGCAGCGTGTGGCGGACAGTGGTCTTCATCGGTTCGTCTCCTGTGACGTTATTGCAAAGGAATGCCAGCCAATGCCGCCAGCGGCTCGGCGAGCGCGGCGTTGGTGGCCAGGATCGGGTTGCCTTTGAGCAAACCATCGCCTGCAAAAAAATCGTTGATGCGCCCGCCGGCTTCGGCCACGAGCAACAGGCCGGCCGCGCAGTCCCAGCTATTGATGTGCAGCTCGGCATAACCTTCGGTGCGGCCCGCGGCCACGTCGGCCAGACCGAGCGCGCCCGAGCCGGCTCGGCGCACGGCGCAACCGGCGCTGAGCATGCGCTCGAACAGCGCCAGGTAGTCGGCCTGCGGCCGGCGTAGCGACCAGCCGCACTCCACCGTCGCGCCGCCAAGCGTGGCCACGGGGCTGACTGCAAGACGCCGTGTGGCGCCGTTCTCGTCGAGCCAGGCGCCGGCGCCGCGCGCAGCCCAGTACAGGCGCTCGTGGCTCGGGTCGTGCAGCGCGCCGACCGCCGGCGCGCCGTGCTGCAGCACGCCGATCGACACGCAGTAGTGCGCGATGCCGCGCGCGTAGTTCGCCGTGCCGTCGATCGGATCGATGATCCACACGAACTCGGCGCTCGCCACATCGGCGCTGGCCCCGTCTTCCTCGCCGAGCGCGGCGTCGCGCGGGAACGCTTGTGCGATGCGCTCGCGCACCACGCGCTCGACCTCGCGGTCCATCGCCGTCACCTCGTCGTGGCGGCCCTTCGCGGGCAACAGCGCGGCGCTGCCGAACGCGCTGTGTGCAAGCCGGCCGGCGTCGGCAGCGAGGCGGCGGCAGAAGTCGAGACGGGGGTTGTCAGTCATCGCAAGTTGATGCTAGAGCGCGAAGCAATACGAACGATCGGGATCAACCCGACAGAAAGCTCCTTCCCCCTGCAAGGGGGAAGGCTGGGATGGGGGTCTTCGTAGCGGCCCGACCCCCACCCCAACCCTCCCCCTTGCAGGGGGAGGGAGCAAATGCAGACGGATGGCGCGTCACACCACCACCACCTGCCCGCTCTTCAACGCCCGCGTCATCGCCACGCCGATGCGCGTTGCTTCCGCCGCATCGGCCAGCGTCAGCGGCGGTGCGATCTCGCCGCGGCAGGTGGCGACGAAGGCCTCCATCTCACGTTGGAACGCGGCGCCGAAGCGCTCGACGAAGTCGGTCAGCGTGCGGTGGTGTACGCCCTGCGCGTCGCGCAGTTGCACCAGATCGCGCTGCGCGCCCATGCCGACCTGCACCGTGCCTGCCGTGCCGATCACTTCGAGCGTCGTCTCGTGGCCGTGCGGCAGCGTGCGCGTGGCGTAGAGCACGGCCTTGGCGCCGCCCTCGAACTCGATCACGGCGATGCCGTTGTCCACATCGCCGCACGCCGCCAGGCCTGGGTGCAGCACGATGCTGCCGCTGGCGAAAACGCGCAGTGCCTTCGGCGAGCCGAGCATCCAGCGCGCAAGGTCGATGTCGTGCACGCTGCAATCGAGGAAGATGCCACCGGAGCTGGGTGCGAAGGCGACGAAAAAGCCGCTCGGGTCGTTCATGTCGCCGGTCTGCGAGCGCACGAGGAAGGGTTGGCCGAGGCGGCCGGCGTC
>JANMHY010000685.1:0-9212 GCA_031375525.1 Burkholderiales bacterium | reverse complement strand
ACATCGAACGCTGCCGCGCGCTCGCGCCGCTGGTCAGCGCCGACGCGCCGGCGCCGTCCGCAGCGAGTGAAGCGCTCGCGCATCTGGGCACGCAGGGTGCGGACACCTTGCGCCGCCTGCTCGCCGGCACGCTCGACCTGTGCTCGCACCGGCTCGACGCCTGGATCACATCGCTGGCCACGCAGCGGCTCGAAGCGATGCGCAGCATGCGCGCGACCGGCCTGCGCACGGGCGCTTATGGCTGGGTGCTGAACCTACGGCCTTTACCCGCGGCGCCAGCGCTGCCGACCCCCGCCGGCGAGACCGGCCCTGTGTTCGCGCTGCCCGACGACCCGGGCTTCCTGCATGCGCCGTCGCTCGAGCAGGCGCAGACGGCGGCGCTGCTGCGCAACGGCCACCTCGGCAAGGCGAACCTGCAAGCGCAGGGCGCGTTCGCGATCGACCTGTCGTCGCGGCGCGTGCGCCTGGCCGAGCACCTGCTCGACGGCGTGCGCCAGGGCCAGCCGCTCGGCGCGCTGCTCGGCTACCGCTTCGAGCGCAGCCTGCACGAACGCAAGCTCGACGTGTACATCGAACGTTGCCGCGCGCTCGCGCCACTGGTCAGCGCCGACGCGCCGCCGACGTCCGCAGCAAGTGAAGCGATCGCCGCCAACCGCGTCGTCGATGGCCTGCTGCTGCACCAGCAGTGGCGACAGTTCGTGCCAGACCAGGCGCCGGCCGACTCGCCGTTCGTGGTCTGCGCGGCAGCACTGCGCGAGCTCGACGAAGCGATCGACGCGCTCGGCGATGCGGTGGTCGCCGAGAGCGCATACCAGACGGTGCGCGGCAACACCGTGCGCACGGCCAGCACGCTGGCCGCGATTGCGCATGGCGAGGCGCCGCCGCCGGAGCTCGAGGTGGCGCGCACGCCGCGCAGCGGCATCGGCCTGACGCACCGTGTGTTGTGGCTGATGGCGGCACCGGCTGCGACCGCGGCGTCTGCGGGCTGGCCGGCGGCATCGACGTCGCCGCGCGCTGCCGCCGAACCGCGCTTGAACGCCTGGGCCGCGGGCCTGCTGCCGCTGCCGGCGAAGGTGCGGTTCGGCGTCGAGCACATCGGCGACGACGGCAGCGTACTCGCGCGCGCGGAGCTGCGCCTGGCCGACCTGGCGCTGACGCCGCTCGACGTGATCTATCTCGCGCCGTCGTCGCCGGGCGCGCCGGCGCACGACCTCGATGCGCTGGCGATGCAGCTGGCGCGCGGCAAGTTCAGCAGCCTGCCGACAGCCGCGCACTTGCGCGTCGATGCGCGGCGGCGCGCCGGTTGGGCCGCCGACGAGTTCAGCCTGCGCGAAGCGCTCGAAGTGGCAGCGCGCGCGCGGCAGTGCCTCTCGGGTGCGCGCGCCGCCGTTCCGGGCGACCTCGCTGCGCCGCACGTCAGCACCAACGGCGACGTTGCCGCCGCCGATCTCGAAAAGCGCGCCGCGGCCGCCGAGACAGCGCTCGCCACCGCCGCGGCCACTTTGACGGCGCTGATCGCCACGCCCGCCGCCGCCAACGTGGCGGCGCTGCGCACGTCGATGCTGGCACTGCAACGCTTCGGATTGACGGGCGCCGTGCCGATTGCGCCGCTCGCAGACGAAGCGGCCGATCGCGCCGCGTTGATCGCGCAGTCGCGCGCGCTGGCCGCTGACGCTGCGCGGCGTCTGGCCACCGCCGCCACGCAACGCAGCCCCGCCGGCGCGAGCAATGCGCAGCGCGCCGCCTCGGCCAGCGAGCGTCTGCGCACGCTGTTCGGCACCGACTTCCTGACGCTGGCGCCGTTCACTGCGGCCAACGGCGCCGAGCTTGCCGCGTCGCTGGCCGCCAGCGCGTCGCTGCAAGGCGGCGATGCGCTCGCGGTGTACCCGTGGTGGCAGCGCATGGCGCGCGTGCGCGAAGGTGTCGGCCGCTTGTCGGCGACGCTGCACGCGGCCGAGAGCATCCAGGCAGCGACGCCGCCGCGGCTGGCGGTGGCGCAACTGCCGCATGCAGCGGGCGAGCGCTGGGTCGGCCTGCCGACGCCCGCGGGCACGAACATCGCGGCCGGCAAACTCTCGCTCGTCGTGCAGAAGGCCGACAACCTGAACCCCGCACAGCCGATGGTCGGCCTGTGGCTCGACGATTGGGTGGAGGTGGTGCCGCAGGCGCGCGAGAACACCGGCATCGCCTTCCAGTTCAACGCGCCGGATGCCTGCGCGCCGCAAGCGATCCTGCTGGCGGTGCCGCCGGATCTGTCGAAGGCGTGGACGCCATGGACGCTGCACCGCCTGCTGCTCGAAACATTGGAGCTGGCCTCGCTGCGCGCCGTCGATGCCGAAGCGCTCGACCGCGCCTTCGTCGACCCGGTGGGCGCCAGCGGCGTCGGCGAGCTTGCGCATTTCCTGCCGGCGCTGTGCTTCGCGGTCAACGCCGAAGGCGATGCCGTCGCGCCGAATCTGTCATCACTCAACTGAGCACTTGCACATCATGGCGACGACACCTTCGATCACGAGCTGGGTGCGCCTCGAACCGCGCTGCCGCGACACCACCATGCAGGAGGGCATCCGCGCTCGCGTCTATGACCCGCTGTGGCTGCTGGCCCGGCAGTGGCAAGTGGGCGAGTTCGAAGGCGAAGACAGCGGCTCGCCGGTGCAGGCGCGCTGGCGCGGCGTCAGCGCGGCGGTGACGCGCCTGCATGCGGGCGTCGCCGTGCCGGGGCAGCCCGTGCGCGCGCAGCGCTACGACGCCGCGACGATGCCTTTGGAAGCCGTGGTCGAGCGCCGCACGGTGCGCGCCAGTGGCCCGTTCGACGCCACGAGTTCGATCCGCCTGGCGGCCGAAAGCGGGTTGCACTTCCTGCGCCTGCTCGGCGCACAGCAGATGTCGCGCTCCTACCGGCGCGATTTCATCGCGCGCTATGCACTCGAAGGCGCGAACGACAGCGAACGCCCCGCGCTCGACAGCGAGACGCTCGACTACTGGGATCTGATGGCCGGCCGCGTGCCCGACGGCCGCCTGCTCGCCTCCGCCTGGCGCGCCGCGGACGGCCAGCGCGTGCCGCTGCCCGCCGAGCCCGCGGTGGCAGCCAGCGACCGCGCCGAAGTCAACGCCGCCATCGACGCTTGGCTCGCCTACTACGACAGCCTGTTCAGCGAACCCGCCGACAGCGGCGGCGACGCCTGGCAACGCGACAGGATGGAGTACGCGTTCTCCATCGGCGCCGCGGGCGCCGACGGCGAGACCACGCTGACGGCGGCCGAGTACCACGGCGGCCACCTCGACTGGCACAGCGTCGATGTCGATCCGGCGATCCAGCTCGGCGCCGCGCAGGACAACGCCAGCGCCGAGATCGTGCGCACGGTGATGCCGGCGCCGGTGAGTTTTCGCGGCGCGCCGGCGCAGCGCTTCTGGGAGTTCGAAGACGCGCGCGTCGATTTCGGCCTTTTGCCCGCGGGGCCGGGCGATCTGCCGCACCTGCTGCTGTCGGACTTCGCCACCAACTACGGCAACGACTGGTACGTGATCCCGATCGACCTCGCGGTGGGCACGCTGACGCGCACGCGCTCGCTCATCGTCAGCGACACCTTCGGCGTGCAGACGCAGATCAAGCCGCACAACGCCGACGCACCGAGCGCGTTTTCGATGTACTCGCTGGCCACGCTGCGCCGCCCGCCGGCGCCAGGCACGGCGGCAGCGACGGTGTTCACGCCGTCGACGCCGGTGGCCAATCTGTTTTATCTGGCGCCGAGCCTGCTGCGCAGCGTCGACAGCTCGCCGCGCGACGACGTGCTGCTGCTGCGCGACGAGATGGCCAACATGGCCTGGGCGGTCGAGCGGCTGATGCACGGCCGGGTCGAACAGCGTGTCGATCTGGCGCTGGCCGCTAGGCCGGTGGCGGGCAGCGCTGCGGATGGACCGGGCAGCAGCACGCCGGTGTACCGCCTGGCCACCGACGTGCCCGAGAACTGGGTGCCGCTGGTTGCGCAGCGGCAGCCGCCACCCGACGGCAGCCTGCGCCTCGTGCGCGCGCGCCTGCTGAATACGGACGGCAGCAACACGGCCCGTGTCGCACGCGGCGCCATCCTCGGCGGCCCGCCGCTCAAGCTCTACGACGAAGAACTGCCGCGCGAAGGCGCGCGGATCGTGCGCGCGTACCAGTGCACGCGTTGGACCAGCGGCCAGACGGTGCTGTGGCTGGCCTTGCGCAAGAGCGTCGGCCGCGGCGAAGGCGCAAGCGGCTTGCGCTTCGACGGCATCGAGCCTTGAGCGGTGCGGATCATCTCGGCACCGTTACGAACGACGCCTCGCAGCTTCGAAGCGCGTCGAGGATCCAGCCGCGATCGAGCCCCTGACCGATGAAGACGAGCACGGTGCGTCGCGGCTCGCGGGCGCGCCAGAGGGCGCCGCCGTTGATCTGCAGCAGGCTCTGCACGCCCTGCACGACCAGGCGCTGGCGCTGCTGCTCGGCGTGCACGACGCCCTTGATGCGCCACAGGCGCGGGCCGAAGCGCTGCATTGCTGTGTCGAAAAAATGGTTCAGGCGCGCCAAGTCGAGCGCCTGCTCGGACTCGAAGACGCAGGACACGATACCGTCGCTGTGGCGGCCTGTGCCGACCGGACGCAAACGATCGTCGCTCGCCGCCTGCATCAACCCGACGCTGCTGCTGCGCAGGCGAGCCAGCTCTTCGGGCGCGATGTGGTCGAAGGTGTAGGCGCAGGCGTCAAACAGCAGCGCGAGCACGTCGCGCAAGTCGCTGCGGTGCAGGTCGATCGGCAGGCATTGCGCACGGGGGTTCATGCAGCGCAGTGCATCGATCAACGCCTGTGTCGCCGCCAGGTCGCTCTTCGTCAACAACAACCGATCGGCATACGCAATCTGGGCGCGGTTCTCGACGCGCGTCAGATCGGCCAGGCCGTGCACGGCATCGACCAGCGTGACCACGCCGTCGAGATGAAAGCGCGTCAGGATCGCGGTTTCGGCGAGGAAAGTCTGGATGATCGGGCCGGGGTCGGCGACGCCGGTGGTTTCGATGAGCACGCGGTCGAAGTGGAACCCACCGGCATCGCATTGCGTCGCCAGCTCGTTCAACGCGCGCGCCAGGTCGCCGCGAACGGTGCAGCACAGGCAGCCGTTGGCGAGCTGGATCACCGTCTCGTCGTGCTCGGTGACAAGGAATTGCGCATCGACGCCGACTGCGCCGAACTCGTTCTCGATCACCGCCAGGCGCTCGCCGTGCATTTCTTGCAGGATGCGGTTGATCAGCGTCGTCTTGCCGGCGCCCAGGAAGCCGGTGATGACGGTGACCGGCGTCGTGATGCGCGGCAACTCAGCTCCCCTGCCTCAGCATCGCCGCCTGCGTCAGGTACTTGTCATACACGCTCGGATCGTTGACGCGCATCGTGTGCCCGCCCGCCACTTCGCGCACTTGCTCGATGCGCGTCATGCGTTTGGTCTGCACGTTGTACGCATGCACGGTGGCCCAGGACCAGTAGGGCTCGGCGCCATCCATGACGCGCGCGCGGCCGTCGTCGTAGCGCGCGAATGCGGCGTCGAAATGGCGGAACAGCTCGCCGCGGCGGTCGAACGACACCATCTGAAACGGCACGAGGGTGCGCGCATCGAACCAGACGCGCTTCTTGCCGACGGGCGCGCGCGGGTAGCGCACCGGCTCGGCTTCGATGACGATGACCTCGGGCACCAGCTCGACCACCTGATCCCAGAACAGATTGCCCTTCGGTCCGCCGTGCGTCTTGTGCTCCCAGTTCGCATGCTCCGAACTCCAGCCGCCCGACACGGCGGCCAAGTGCGGGCCGCGCTGCACTATTCTGTAGTTGCCCCAGGTCAGGAACGGATCGCCCGCGGCCCAGGCATCCGACAGGTACAGCTCGGCGCCCGGCACCAATGGCTCGAAGCGCTGGTTGGTCGGAAAGTTGCGCACGCGCTTGAACGCGGGCAGGTAGCCGTAGAGCTGCGGGAACTGGCGCTGGTCGTACGGCCAGACGTTGAGGTACATCGTGCCCTTGGCGTCAGCGGGTTCGGTGAACAGGATCGACTGCAGGCGCAGCTTGTCATCGTCGCCGTTCCAGTACGGCCGCGGCTCGACCACGGTGCGCCCCACCATCGCCATTTCCGCCCACACCGACGAATACTGGTACTGCAGGTTGCCCGCAGCATCGATGTCGTACTCCTTGCCCGCATAGACCGACACATCGTGCCGGCCCCAGCTCAGCGTGTGCGCGGCAAACACTTCGAGCGCTGTCGTCGGCTCTGGAAACGGGTTGCCGCCGATCCACGGCTTGCCATCGGCCGTGACGATGTTGCCGTTGGCGTCGAAGCGCGCCTTGCCCTTGTTGCGCGCGGTCGCTTCGAGATACGCCGTGGGATTGAGGCGCGTCAGGTCGGTCGTCGTCGGCGCCAGCACCAGCTTGCGGCCGAGCGAGCTGATCTGCTCGAAGCGCACCGGGTCGAGCAGCGCCTTCACCCACTCGACGTTGCCGGCGTCGATCACGTCGCCGGGCTTGAGCTTGCCCTTGGTGTACTGCTCGATCGACAGCAGCTCGTCAGGGTAGGCAGCGGCCACCGAGCCGCTGCGCAGGAATGCAGCCCACGCCGAGCCGATAAAGGCCCGGCGACCGAGCCCGGAGCTAGAACTGATAGCTGATGCGCGCGTGGATTTCGTTGTTGTGCAGCAGGCCATCGGTGAAGTTCTTCTGCTGGCCCTTGTTGCTCGACGCGAGGATGTTGGCATACAGATCACCCTGGATCGCCTTCGACGGTTTCCAGCGCAGGCCCGGTTGCGCGTACCAACCGCCCTTCAGGTCGGTGAGGATCGCGAAGTCGTAGCGGAACTCGAGCGTCGGCGACGGTTGCTGCACCGCCAGCGCGACGGCGTTGAAGCCGCCCGACTGTCCTGCCGGCGTCGTGCCCGGCGTGTTGTTGACGCCGCTCAGGTGGCGGCCGAACAGATCGCTCTGCGACTTGTGCAGCCACTGCAGCACGAAGTACGTGGCCGGGAAGGCGCTGGTGAACTTGTGGTACTTCTCGGTGATGAAGGCGAACTGGTATTCGTTCTTCTTCAGGTACGGGCCGAGGGTCGGGTTGGTGAAGCGCTTGTTCGGCGTGTACGAGAACTCGAAGCGGCCGATCAACTGATCGAACAGCGAATCGGGTGCGCCTTCGAAGACATGGTTGACGCCGAAGCCGACCACCGTTTCGCGCGGGAACTCGCGGCTGATGTGGCCGCGCAGGTTGCCCAGGCCGGTGACCGGGCTGAAGAACGAATCGAGAACGCAGCCGGCCGCAGCGCTGCTGCCGACGTTGAAGTCGCCCAGCGTGATGCCCGCCGCGCCGCAGGCACCGGCCACCTGTTGCAGCAGCGGCAGCCCTTCGAGGGCCGTGCCGACAAAGGCCGGGCTGGCCGACAGCGGGCTGCCGAGGATGCTGCCCGACGACAGGTTGAGCGCCGCATCGAGGCCCTGGATGCCGTTCAGGCGCGAGCGCGCGGCCGACTCGAACCATTCGCCGGCGTTGAAGACGCCGGTGCCGGCGCCGGCCTGGAACGGTGTGCCGGGCACCGCGCCCACGCCCTTGGCTTCGGTCCACTTGAAGACGCCGTCCGGGTTGTAGCGCGTGACCGCAAAGCCTTGCACGCCGAAGCCGCCGACATCTCCGCGCGCGCGAAAGCCGGCGTTGATCTTGTTCTTCACCTTGTCGTAGCCGGCCTTCTGCTGCACCGTGAACTGGTCGGCGATCAGGTTGTACGGCGTCTCGCCGTTGGGCAGCAGCGTCGGCGAAAAGCGCTGCACGAAGGCGTCGAGATCGGTCTTGTCGCCCAAGCGGTAATTCGCACGCAGGCCGAGCGACGAGCGGCGCTTGTCGGAGTACTCCTCAGCCGCGGGGTCCAAGAGGTGGCCGCGCAGGTCGAGGCCGTTGGGCACGTCGGCAACGCGAAAGAAGATCGCTTCGCCCCAGGCGATCTGCTGGTTGCCGGCGCGCAGCCACAGCGGGCCGCTGTTGTAGTCCACGTACGCCGCGGGCAGGTCGAGTGAGTTGCGTTTGCTGCCGTAGGCCAGCGGCCCGCCGGCCGTGCCGCCGAACTCCTGGCGGAAGAACTGGCCGGCCAGCGGGCCGGCCGTGCCGTCCTTCCACACCGAATCGATCGAGCCGACGTTTTCGCTGATGCCGCGCAGCTTGAACGTGGCTTTCAGCGTTTCGCTGATGCGGCCGTCGAGGTTCAGTTCGAGCCGCGTCGCAAAGGAGTTGAACTTGGCCTTGTCGGAAAACGACGCCGGCCGCGTCAGGTCTTCGGCCGGCAACAGGCCGGTGCTCGAGTAGGTGACGCCGTTGAACGGGTTGCCGGTCTGGTTGGCCTTGTTCTGATCACCGGTCGTCTTGACCGCGATCTCCTGCCGCACCTGGCCCGACAGTTCCCAGTCGGCGCCGAGCGCAGGGGCAGCGACGGCGGACAGCGCCGCCAGGGCCACGGCATGCCGGCGAGCGGCGGGCGTGTGAAGGTGCTTCATGCGGTTGTCTCCTCGTTGTGGGATGTGTTGGTCTGCTATGGATTGACTTCGAGAATCGCGCCGCCGGAACCGACGACGATGAGGCGCGTCTTGCCGTCGCCCGACGTGCCGGCGCCGATGGCCTGGTGGCGGCCTTGTGCGGCCTGGTCCGAGACGACGCGGCGCCAGGTGCTGCCGTCGTCTTTGCTCGACAGCACGGTGTTGATGCCGCTGGCGAGCAGCGGCGCGCCTTTGGGTCCGGCATGCACCGACGTCAGGATTGCTTCGGTGCCGCTCGCCAGCGCGCGCCAGGTGGCGCCGCCGTCGCTGCTGGCCAGCACCGCACCGCTCTGGCCGACGGCATAGGCGCGGCCGTCGCTCTGCATCGTCAGCGCGAACAGCGAACGTTCGCCCTGGCGCAGCGCCTTCCAGTTCTTGCCGGCGGCGTCGGCGCGCAGGATCAGTTCGAACTCGCCGACCATCGTCGGCGTGCCGTCTGCCGCCACATGCACGTCGTAGAGATGCGGCTCGGCGCCGTCTTTGGTGAATGGCTTCCAGTCGATCGTCAGCACGGCCCAGTTCTGGCCGCCATCGGCCGAGCGCAAGACGGTGCCGAAGCCGCCGACGGCGTAGGCCACGCCTTGCGCATTGACATCGACCGCGAGCAGGCGCGACGGCGTCACCGCAGCGACCTTCTTCCAGGTCTTGCA